>NZ_FR893483.1:76461-112360 GCF_000435435.1 Alistipes sp. CAG:29
CGGGGAATTTAGAACCAAAAAAACGAAGGGGCGGACATGCCGTCCGCCCCTTTTCAGGGTTCGTAACCCGTATCTTCCAGTAAATGCGCCTTGTCGTTGGCGGCAGCGACCGCCAGTTGGTCGCAGCGGTTGTTCTCCACCGTGTCGGCGTGCCCCTTGACCCAGACGAAGCGGACATTGTGATGCCGGTACACGCGCAGGAAGCGCATCCACAGGTCGGGGTTTTTCTTACCGGCGAACTGTTTTTTCACCCAGCCGAAGACCCAGCCTTTCGTCACGGCATCCACGACGTATTTCGAATCGGAATACACGGTGACGTCCGACCCGTCGAACTTGAGCGCCTCGAGCGCCACGCAGACGGCCATGAGCTCCATGCGGTTGTTGGTCGTCAGGCGGAATCCCTGCGACAGCTCCTTGCGGTGCCGCCCCGAAAGGAGTACCGCGCCGTAGCCTCCCGGCCCGGGGTTCCCGAGCGCTGAACCGTCCGTGTATATGGTGATTGTCGGCAAATCGTGTCGTCGTTAAACCCGGCCCTGCGGCGCGGGTGTGGTTCGTCTGCGGCGTGGCCGCTGAGGGGAATGCCTGTCCCAACCCCTCGGGAATTCGGGACAGGGCATGTCCGTCCTTGTTTACGAGAGGGCTTCCAGTTGCGCCTTGATGGCCGCGATCTTGGCCTCGGCGTCGGCCTGCTTGGCCCGTTCGTTGGCCACCACCTTCCCGGGGGCCGACTGCACGAAACGCTCGTTCGAGAGCTTCTTCATCACGCTCGCGAGGAACCCTTCCTGGTAGGCCAGTTCGTCCGTCAGTTTGCGTCGTTCCGCTTCGGCGTCGATCTTGCCCGCCATCGGCACGAAATACTGCGTCGTCTTGACAATGAACGCTGCGGCCGCCGGGTCTTTCTCCGTCACCGTCTCGATGGCCGTCAGGTTGGCCATTTTCCGCATCACGGGGGCGTACTCGGCCGGGTAGTTCTCGTCGGCGATCACCTTGAGCGTCAGCGCCTCCTTCTGCGGCAGGTTCTTCTGGTTGCGGACGTTGCGCACCGAGGAGATCACCTCCCGGGCTAGTTCGAACCGCGCCAGCAATTGCCCGTCGGCTTCGGCCGGCTGGGGCATCGGGGCGACGGTGATCGACTCGCCCTCTTTGCGCGGGGCGAGGTCTTGCCAGATCTCTTCCGTCACGAAGGGCATGAAGGGGTGCAGCACGCGCATCAGGGAGTCGAAGAACGTGCGTGTGGCTTCGAACGTCGGCGCGTCGATCGGCTGCCCGTAGGCGGGTTTCACCATCTCGAGGTACAGGCCGCTGAAATCGTCCCAGAAGAGCTTGTAGGCCGTCTTGAACGCCTCCGAAATGCGGTAGCAACCGAAATCGTCGGCGATCTGGCGCAAAGCGACGCCGAGCGTCTGGCGGAACCATTCGACAGCCAGGCGGTTGTTCTCGTCCTGTGCGGCATTGCCGTCCGCCGACCAGCCGTTCACCAGGCGGTAGGCGTTCCATATCTTGTTGCCGAAGTTGCGTCCCTGTTCGCAGAGCGCCTCGTCGAACATCACGTCGTTGCCTGCCGACGAGGAGATGAGCATCGCCATGCGCATACCGTCGGCGCCGTATTTGGCGATCAGGTCGAGCGGGTCGGGCGAGTTGCCCAGCTGCTTGGACATCTTGCGGCCGATCTTGTCGCGGACGATGCCCGTGAAATAGACGTTGCCGAAGGGTTTTTCGCCGCGGTATTCGTAACCCGCCATGATCATGCGCGCCACCCAGAAGAAGATGATGTCGGGGCCCGTCACCAGGTCGTTGGTGGGGTAGTAGTAGCTGACCTCCCTGTTGCCGGGGTTGCGGATGCCGTCGAAGACCGAAATCGGCCACAGCCACGACGAGAACCACGTGTCCAGCACGTCGTCGTCCTGTCTGAGGTCGGACGGCTGCAACGAGGCGTCGCCGGTTTTCGCACGCGCCTTTTCGAGCGCCTCCCCGGCCGTCGGGGCCACCACGAAGCCGCCTTGGGGCAGGTACCAGGCCGGAATGCGCTGGCCCCACCACAGCTGGCGCGAGATGCACCAGTCCTTGATGTTCTCCATCCAGTGGCGGTAGGTGTTCTTGTATTTTTCGGGCACGAAGCGGATCGCGTCCTCCATGACGGCCTTCGTCGCCGGTTCGGCCAATTGCCCCATCGAGAGGAACCACTGCATCGAGAGTTTCGGCTCGATGGCCACGCCCGTGCGCTCCGAATAGCCCACGTTGTTGGTATAATCCTCGGTCTTCTCCAGCAGGCCGGCTTCCGCCAGGTCGCCTTCGATCTTTCTGCGGACGTCGAAACGATCCATGCCGACGTACAGCCCCACTTTGTCGTTGATCGTGCCGTCGTCGTTGAAGATGTCGATCACCTCGAGGTTGTATTTCTCGCCCAGCATGTAATCGTTCACGTCGTGCGCCGGGGTCACTTTCAGCGCGCCCGTACCGAACTCGATATCGACGTATTCGTCGCGGATTACGGGGATTGCGCGGTTCACCAGCGGTACGATGACGCGCGCCCCGGCCGGCAGCCAGCCGTAGCGCGGGTCGTTGGGGTTGACGCACAGCGCCGTGTCGCCCAGGATCGTTTCGGGGCGCGTCGTGGCGACGATGACCGCCTTGTCCGAGCCTTCGACCATGTAGCGCAGGTAGTAGAGCTTGCCGTGCGACTCCTTGAATACCACCTCTTCGTCCGACAGCGCCGTCTGCGCCGCGGGATCCCAGTTGACCATGCGTACGCCGCGGTAGATCTTGCCTTTCTCGTAAAGGTCGCAGAATACCTTGATGACGCTCTCGGTGCGGGGTTCGTCCATCGTGAAGCAGGTGCGCTCCCAGTCGCACGAGGCGCCCAGCTTGCGCAGCTGCCTGAGGATCATGCCGCCGTATTTTTCCTTCCACTCCCAGGCGTATTCGAGGAATTCCTCGCGCGTGAGCGACGACTTCTCGATGCCCTTTTCATGCAGCATCGCCACGACTTTCGCCTCCGTGGCGATCGACGCGTGATCCATGCCAGGCACCCAGCAGGCGTTTTTGCCCGACATGCGGGCACGGCGGATCAGCACGTCCTGCAACGTGTTGTTGAGCATGTGCCCCATGTGGAGCATACCGGTCACGTTGGGCGGCGGGATGACGATCGTATAGGGTTCGCGTCCGTCGGGTTCCGAATGGAACAGCCGGTTGTCGATCCAGTAGTCGTACCATTTCTGTTCGATCTCCTGCGGCGAATATTTATCAGCGATTTGCATAAAGGAAAGGTGTGAATGTTTTGCTTCGTTATTTGGCCTGCAAAGTTATTAACATTCTGTCAAAGATAAAATAAATATCTATAAAAAATCGTTACCTTTGCACCATTATATATTTGTATCTGTAAACTATGAGTAAAAAAGATAAGATAATCGAAACCATCGAAGTCGAAGATGCGAGCCTGCTTCCCGAGCTGCTCGACGGCAAACACCACGTGATTCCGATCGTGACCGGCGGCGACGAGGTTGCCGAGGAGGTCGAAGTGCCGGAGATCATCCCGATCCTTACGCTGCGCAGTTCGGTGCTCTTCCCCGGTGCGATCACCCCGATCACCGTGGGACGCGACAAGAGCATCAGCCTCGTACGTGCCGTGAATGCCGAAGGCGGCATCCTGGGCGCCGTGTTGCAGCGCGAGAGCGACGTCGAAGACCCCGCGCCGGACGACATGTACAAGGTCGGCACCGCAGCGCGCATCATCAAAATCCTCGAAATGCCCAACGGGAACCTCACGGTGATCCTGAACGGCCTGGAGAAGATCGAAATACGCGAATACATAACGACCGAGCCCTATTTCCGGGCCCGGGTGACCGCCCTGCGCGATACGACGCCCGACCTGAAGAGCATCGAGTTCGAGGCCCTCGTGGATTCGATCCGCGACGTGGCGCTCAACATCATCAACGTTTCGCCGTCGATGCCCAAGGAGGCGGCCTTCGCCATCAAGAACATCGACTCCAAGCGCGGCATCATCAATTTCATCTGCTCGAACATGGAGCTTACGGACGAAGACCGCCAGTCGTTGCTGGAGGCCCCCGGCCTGCTGGCCCGAGCCCGCAAGCTGCTCGAAATACTGATCCGCGAACAGCAGCTGGCCGAGCTGAAGAACCAGATACAGGAGCGCGTGAAGCAGGAGATCGACAAGCAGCAGCGCGACTATTACCTGCAGCAGCAGATGCGTACGATCCAGGACGAACTGGGCGACGGCGCCGATGCCGACATCGAGAAGATGCGCGAGGAGGCCAAGAAGAAGAACTGGCCCAAGGAGGTCGGCGAAACCTTCGAGAAAGAGTTGCAGAAGGTCGAGCGGCTGAATCCCGCCGTGGCCGAATATTCGGTGCAGATGACCTACCTGCAACTGCTGCTGGAACTCCCGTGGAACGAGGTAACCAAGGACAATCTCGATCTGAATTGCGCGCGCGAGCAGCTCGACCGCGACCATTTCGGGCTGGAGGAGGTCAAGGAGCGTATCCTCGAACACCTGGCCGTCATCAAGCTCAAGGGCGACCTCAAATCCCCGATACTCTGCCTTTACGGCCCTCCGGGTGTGGGTAAGACCTCGCTGGGCAAGTCGGTGGCGGCGGCGCTGGGCCGCAAGTTCGGGCGTATCTCGCTCGGCGGCCTGCACGACGAGTCGGAAATCCGCGGGCATCGCCGCACCTACATCGGCGCCATGCCGGGACGGATCATCCAGACCATCAAGCGCTGCGGTTCGTCCAACCCGGTCATCATCCTCGACGAGGTGGACAAGGTGACCGTTTCGAACCACGGCGACCCGTCGAGCGCGCTGCTCGAGGTGCTCGACCCGGAGCAGAACACCACCTTCCACGATAACTACATCGACATGGAGTACGACCTGTCGAAAGTGCTGTTCATCGCCACGGCCAACAATATCGCCAACATCGCACCGGCGCTGCGCGACCGCATGGAGATGATCAATATCCCCGGCTACCTGATCGAGGAGAAGGTGCGCATTGCCCTCGACCACCTGCTGCCCAAGCAGCGCGAGGCGCACGGCATCAAGGAGCAGGAGCTCACGATGGCCCCCGAGGTAGTCGAAGGCATCATCGCCGGCTATACCCGCGAGTCGGGTGTCCGCTCGCTCGACAAGTTGCTGGCCAAGATCGCCCGCGCCCGTGCCAAGCAGATCGCCTTCGACGAGGTGTTTGCCCCGGAGGTTTCGGCCCGGGAGGTCGAAAAGATCCTCGGCATGCCCAAGTTCCTCAAGGAGGAGTACGAGGTGGGCGGCATGACAGGCGTTGTGACGGGCCTGGCCTGGACGGAGGTCGGCGGCGACATCCTCTACATCGAGTCGGTGCTGACGCCCGGCAAGGGCAAGGTCAGCCTTACGGGTAACCTGGGCGATGTGATGAAGGAGTCCGCTACGATCGCCCACGAGTGGGTGATGGCGCACAGCAAGGAGCTGGGCATTGACCCCGCACTGTTCGAGAAGAACGACATCAACATCCATGTCCCCGAGGGTGCGATCCCGAAGGACGGCCCTTCGGCCGGCATTACGATGGTGACCTCGATCGTTTCGACCTACACGGGGCGGAAAGTCCGGGATCGCATCGCCATGACGGGCGAGACGACGCTCCGCGGCCGTGTGATGCCGGTGGGCGGCGTCAAGGAGAAGATTCTGGCGGCCAAACGCGCCGGGATCAACGAGCTGATCCTCTCGGAGGAGAACCGCAAGGACATCGCCGAGATCAAGCCCGAATACATCGACGGACTGACCTTCCATTACGTGAAGACCAACGACGAAGTGCTGAAACAGGCGCTCATATAGCGGCCCGAAAGAAGTAAAAGGTGGAAAGTTTTGTTTTTCACCTTTTACTTTTTTAATTTTATGGATCAATTCCTCTGCCGATGAAATTTATCGCAATCATACCGGCGCGGTATGCGTCGACCCGCTTCCCGGCCAAACCGTTGGCCGTGCTGGGCGGGAAACCCGTTATCCGGCGGGTCTACGAGCAGGTGGCGGGCGTACTGGACGATGCCGTGGTCGCCACGGACGACGAGCGGATTTACGATGCCGTAGTGGCGTTCGGCGGCAAGGCCGAGATGACCTCGGCAGACCATAAGAGCGGCACGGATCGCTGCTGGGAAGCCTACCTCAGGCAGGGAAAGCCCTACGACGTGGTCGTCAACGTGCAGGGCGACGAGCCTTTCATCCGGGCGTCGCAGCTCGAAGCCGTGAAGCGCTGCTTCGACGATCCCGCGACGGACATCGCCACGCTCGTGAAACCCTTTGCCGAAGCGGACGGCCTGGCCGCGCTGGAAAACCCCAATTCGCCGAAGGTGGTGCTCGATGCGCAGTCGCGGGCCATCTATTTTTCGCGTTCGGTCATCCCTTACCTGCGCGGCGTCGAACGCTCGCAGTGGCTTGCGCACCATACGTTCTACAAGCACCTCGGCCTCTATGCCTTCCGCACGGAGGTGCTGTGTGCCGTCACGGCGCTGCCGCAGTCCACGCTCGAAAAGGCCGAGTCGCTCGAGCAGCTCCGCTGGCTTGAAAACGGCTACAGGATCGGCGTGGGCATCACCGACGTCGAGACCATCGGCATCGACACGCCCCAAGACCTCGCACGTGCCGAGGAGTTTTTGTCACACCATCCGGAATTTATAAAATGACAGCTATGAAATTCATCGCCGGCCCCTGCGTCATCGAATCCGCCGAGTTGCTCGACACCGTGGCCGAACGCCTCGTGGCGATCAACAAGGCCCTCGGGACGGATATTATCTTCAAGGCCTCGTTCGACAAGGCCAACCGCACCTCGATCTCCTCGTTCCGCGGCCCCGGACTCGAACAGGGGTTGCGTATGCTCGCCGACGTGCGGGCGAAGTGGGGGCTGCGCCTGCTGACCGACATCCACGAGGCGTGGCAGGCCGCACCCGTGGGCGAGGTCGTCGACGTGATCCAGATCCCGGCCTTCCTCTGCCGGCAGACCGACCTGCTCACCGCCGCGGCCAGGACGGGCAAGACCGTGAATATCAAAAAGGCGCAGTTCCTTTCGGGGTTGGACATGCAGTACCCCTATGAGAAGGCGCGCGATGCGGGGGCTTCGGAAATATGGCTCACCGAACGCGGCAATATCTACGGTTACAACAATCTGGTGGTCGATTTCCGCAATATCCCCGACATGCTGCGCATCGCGCAGACCGTGGTGATGGATTGTACCCATTCGGTGCAGCGTCCCGGCGGTGCGGGCGGTACGACGGGAGGCAACCGCGAGTTCGTGCCGGCCATGGCCCGGGCGGCCCGGGCGTTCGGTGCCAACGGCTTCTTCTTCGAAGTGCACCCCTGCCCCGACTGCGCCAGGAGCGACGGCCCCAACATGTTGCAACTCGACGATCTGGAGAATCTCATTAAAACCTTGCTATAATGACCGATACCACCAAAGCGCAGATCCTCGACCTGGCCCGCAAGGCCATCAATACCGAGATGCTGGCGCTCAAGCACATGAAGGAGACCTTGGGTGACAATTTCGCCGATGCCGTGGAGCTGATCCTCGCATGCAGCGGCAAATGCATCGTCACCGGCATGGGCAAGTCGGGGCTCGTCGGGCGCAAGATCGCCGCGACGCTGGCCTCGACCGGAACCCCGAGTTTCTTCCTGCATCCCGGCGAGGCCTTCCACGGCGATCTGGGGATGATCTCGAAGGACGACGTCGTGCTGGCGCTCTCCTATTCGGGCGAGACCGACGAAATCCTGAAGATCGTGCCTTTCATCCACTCCAACGGCAACAAGCTGGTGTCGATGACGGGCAACCCCGAATCGGCGCTGGCGAAGAATTCCGATATCCATCTCGACGTGAGCGTCGAAGAGGAAGCCTGCATCCTGCACCTCGCGCCGACGACCTCGACCACGGCGCAGATCGCCATGGGCGATGCGCTGGCCGTGTCGCTCATGCAGATGCGGGGCTTTACGAGCGTCGATTTCGCACGCCTGCATCCGGGCGGCAGCCTCGGGCGGCGCCTGCTGATGACCGTGGGCAACGTGATGCGTTCGCACGACCTCCCGGTCGTGGCGCCCGACTGCTCGGCGACGGATATGATCCACGCCATCAGCAAGGGCGGGCTGGGGCTCATCATCATCTGCGACGGCGAGAGGATCGAGGGCATCGTGACCGACGGCGACGTGCGCCGTGCGATGGAGCGCCGCCGCGCCGAGTTTTTCAATATCAAGGCCGCCGATATCGCCACGCCCAACCCGAAAACCATCTCCGCGGATAAGAAACTGATCGAGGCCGAGAAGATGATGACCCGTAACAAGGTCACGTCGCTGCTCGTCACCGACGATGCAGGGAAGTTGCAGGGCGTGATCCAGATTTACGACATCAAGTTATAGGGCTTTCGCAACTGCGTCACGCCGCATAGACGGGGACGGTCTGTTCGGAACGGAGCGCCTGCCGTGAAAACAAAGGGGACGGTACCATGCGGTACCGTCCCCGCGTGTCTTGTCTGCCGGTATGTCTCCGCGGTCAGTCCCCCTCTTCGAGCTGGAAAACCTGTTCGACGGGTTTGCCGAAGATCCGGGCGATCTTCAGTGCCAGTACCGTCGAGGGGACGAAGCGCCCGGCCTCGATGGCGTTTACGGTCTGGCGGCTTACGCCGATGGCATCGGCCAACTGCTGCTGGGTCATGCGCACTTCGGCGCGTTCGACCCGGATCCTATTCTTCATCTGCGACCGCGTGTTTCAGACGCCACAGTTTCCAGCGGAATACCGCGAGGAATATCAGCAGCATGGTGAGCAGGTTGTAGATCATGACGTAGAGGAAACTGAGGTCGTAGGTGCATAGCGCCGTGGCGATAAGCAGGGCATAGTTGACGTAAAGTGCCGTCAGCAGGGCGTTCAGCCGTATGCGGGAGATCATTTCATCCTCGATCCGTTCGCGGGAGCAGGCTACGAATATCCCGCCGATGCAGATGCCCACCAGAGCGATGTTGTTCAGCGCACGGCCTGTCGTTGCCGAGCAGAGCGTTTCGTAGCAGGCCGTTCCTTCGGCCGGCATCAGGTAGGTCGGGTAGCCGTTGAAGCCGTCGATGAGCATCAGTACGCCCAACAGCAACGTCGGGATCAGGATGACCCAGCCGATTTTCTTAAAACTGTGGGGAAGTAGTAATTCCTTTGTCATAACGTGGTTGTTTAAAGGTTTGAGACAGGATAAATGTAAAGTGTATTTTACATTTTAGCAAATAAACACGACAAAATTTTTGCGGCATAAAAATTAGAGGGTCTTTTAGACCCTCTAAAAATTTTGTTCGGCGGTATGATTTACCGGGGCGGAATTGCGCAGGGCGGCTCCGGATGTATCCCGAATTCCCGGGCACGCACACCCTGAACCCCGGGAATCGGGTATGGGATGGAAGCTGTACCCCGAATTCATGATACCGGGGGGCGTAGTCCGGGAGTCGTAGTCCGAAAATGGTAGTCCGGGAGTCGTAATCCGGCTCGGGGGAACCCCTGCACCCCTGGTGCTTCTCCTTTCCGGAATCAGTTGCGGATGTGGTGCGGCATCTCGGCAGGAATCTCCATCGAGATTTCTGCCAGTCCGCCCACGACGCCGTCCACGCGCCAGGCTGTCTGGTAGATCATTTTGCGGACGCCGTTTTTCTCGATCGTATAGACATTCGTGCCCCCGTCGGTGAGCAGGCGGCGGATGATTTCGCGCGACCGCTCGCCGTGGCAGTCGAAGAGGTTTTTGCCGACCATGTCGCCGTGCCGGGCGAAGGTCGTGCGCGCCTTGTCGTTCATGTAGAGGATCGTGCCCCCGGTGTCGCATACCGTAACCGCGCAGTCCATGCCGTCGGCCCAGGGATAGGGATTTTCTGTCGTCATATTGCCGTAGGTTTATCGTCGGGGAAAGCCTCCCTTTTCAACGGGAGGTTCGGAGTGACTATGGGGATTGTATCGAAGATACGGTGCTAAACCCCGGTTTACTGCTGTATTTTCACCAGCTGTTCGCGGTAGGCGTTCAAGATGCGCGATTTGGAAATGAAGCCCAGGTAGCGGTTTTGTTTGTCGACCACGGGCAGCATCCAGGTATGCTTGTCCTCGAATTTCTCCATGACGCCCTGTATCGACTCGTGTTCGAGGATTTTGTCCGGGGGCTGGATCATGTAGTCGGAGATCGGATGCCCGTATTTTTCGTGTTTGAACATGTCTTCGCGCAGGTCGTCCAGCTGCACGATACCCAGCAGGTGTCCGAAGTTGTCGATCACGGGGAAGATGTTGCGGCGTGCCGTCGAGATGATGTGCACGATGTCGCCCAGCGTGAAATTCTCCTTGATGCGCAGGAAATCGGTCTCCATCAGATCGTCGAGCTTCAGGAAGACGAATACCGACTGGTCTTTGTCGTGCGTGAGCAGTTCGCCCCGCTGGCGCAGTTGTTTGGTGTAGATCGAGTCGGGGTCGAGGTAATAGTCTACGGCGAACGATATGCAGGCCGTGATCATCAGCGGGATGAACAGTCCGTAGCCGTTCGAAAGCTCCGCGATGAGGAAGATCGAGGTCAGCGGCGCCTTCATCACGCCCGACATCACGCCGGCCATGCCCACCAGCGTGAACGAGACGACCGAGACGTCCCAGTCGAAGAATGCATTGCACAGCAGGGCGATCGAGGCTCCCGTGAACGCCCCCACGAACAACGACGGCGCGAAGGTTCCGCCCACGCCGCCCGCGGCGTTGGTCGAGGCCATGGCGATGACCTTGAAGAACATCGTGGCGATGACGAAGAGGATGACCACCCAGTCGATTTCCCGGAAGCGGTAGAAGAGCGAATTGTCGAACAGCTCCTGTGCGCGGCCGTGCATCAGCGACATGAACCCTTCGTAGCCTTCGCCGTAGAGCGGCGGGAAGATGAAGATCAGGATGCCCAGCACGGCGCCGCCGACGAGCCATTTCTTATATTGGCTGTCGATCTTACGGAAGAAGTTGCCCACGCGCAGGTTGGTCGAGGTGAAATACCAGGACATCAGCCCGCAGCATACGCCCAGCAGGATGAAAAGCGGTATCTGCCACAGCTCGAAGGCGTCCTGCGGCTGGAGCGTCACGGCCAGTATGGGGTCGAAGCCGCGCAGCATGAAAGCCATCGTCGTGGCTGTGATCGAGGCGATCAGCAGCGGGATCACGGAGCCGGCCGTGATGTCGAGCATCAGTATCTCCAGCACGAAGACCACGCCCGTGATCGGGGCCTTGAAGATGGCTGCCAGCGCCGCACCGGCACCGCAGCAGAGCAGCAGCGTGGTATGCTTGTAATTGAGGCGCACCAGCCGCCCGACGTTCGAGCCTATCGCCGCGCCCGTCAGTACGATCGGCGCCTCGGGCCCCACCGAACCGCCGAACCCGATGGTCGTGGCGCCGCCTACGATCGACGTCCAGCAGTTGTGCCCCGGGATGCGCGAGTTGCGGCTCGACATGGCGTAGAGCACGCGCGTTACGCCCTCCGAAATATTGTCGCGCACGATATATTTTACGAACAGCGTGGCGAGTATGATGCCGATGGCGGGGTAGATCAGGAACAGGACATGCGCACTGTCCACCGGGAACCAGCGTATCAGCCCGCTCTTGATGCCGTGCAGCAGTATTTCGAACAGGTAGGTGCCCAGTCCGGCGAGTATACCGACCACGACAGCCAGCAGCATCATGATCTGGCTGTTGCTCAACCGCCGGGTCAGGCGGAGGAACTCGCGGTAGATATGCTCGGTGCGTAACTGCATCCTATTGTTTGCGAGCGAAATGCTCGGCTTGTTCGGCGATAAGCCGTTTGTCGTCGAAATAGTTGATCTTCATGGCCCGCTTCACGTCGTCGAGTGTCTGCGAGGCCATTTGCCGGGCAGCCTCCGAACCGGTGCGGAGAATCTCATAGACCTCTTCGATGCGGCCTTCGTAGTATTTGCGGCGTTCGCGGAACGGTTCCAGCGTCTCGTTGAGCACGGCGATCAGGAATTTCTTGACCTTCACGTCGCCCAGGCCGCCGCGGCGGTAATGCGCCTTCAGCTCGTCCAGCGACGGGTAGTCGGGCAGATATTTCGGGAAATGCTCGGGGCGGCTGAAGGCATCGAGGTAGGTGAACACCGTGTTGCCCTCCACCTTGCCCGGGTCTTCGACGCGCAGGTGGTCGGGATCGGTATACATTCCCATGACTTTCTTCTTCACCTCGTCGGCGCTGTCCGAGAGGTAGATGCAGTTGCAGAGCGATTTCGACATCTTAGTCTTGCCGTCGGTGCCCGGCAGACGCATGCAGACCGCATTCTCCGGCAGCAGGATCTCGGGCTCGACGAGTGCCGGGCCGTATACCGTGTTGAACTTGTGGACGATCTCGCGGGTCTGTTCGATCATCGGCTCCTGGTCTTCGCCCGCAGGGACGGTCGTGGCCTTGAATGCCGTGATGTCGGCTGCCTGGCTGATGGGGTAGGTGAAGAAGCCTACGGGGATGCCCTGCTTCTGCTGCGTGTCGCCTTCGGCGGCATTCTCGGCGAAGCCCCGCAACTGGATTTCGGCCTTCACGGTCGGGTTGCGTTGCAGGCGCTGTACGGTGACCAGGTTCATATAGTAGAACGAGAGCTCGCAGAGCTCCGGGATTTGCGACTGGATGAAAAGGGTAGACCTTTGCGGGTCGAGGCCGACCGAAAGGTAGTCGAGTGCCACTTCAATGATGTTCTGGCGCACCTTCTCGGGGTTGTCGGCGTTGTCCGTCAGGGCCTGCGCGTCGGCTATCATGATGAATATGCGTTCGAATTCGCCCGATTCCTGCAGTTCGACGCGGCGGCGCAGGGAACCGACGTAGTGTCCCAAGTGGAGCCGGCCCGTAGGACGGTCGCCGGTAAGAATGATCTTTCCCATAAAACTTTATATATATTTTGTGGACAAACTTACGAAAAACCGCGCGGGTGACCTAATAAAGTTGTCTGTTATAGATTTATTTTATATTTTTGTGTATTGAAATAATCGGCTACTATGACTATAATTCAACTTGAATACCTCCTGGCGGTGGCGAACTGCGGTAGTTTTTCGCTGGCCGCAGAGCATTGTTTCGTGACCCAGCCGTCGCTGAGCATGCAGGTGAAGGCGCTCGAAGAGGAGCTGGGCGTCGTGCTGCTCGACCGTTCGAAGAAACCCGTGATCCCGACCGAGGCCGGCGAAGTGGTGCTGGATCGCGCCCGGGAAACGCTGCGGGCCTACAACAATATCCGCGAGTCGGTCGCCGAACTGAAGGGCGAAACTTCGGGTAAACTGCGTCTGGGCGTCATCCCGACCATTGCGCCCTACCTGTTGCACAAGTTCATCCCGGATTTCGTGCGCGATTATCCGAAGGTGGAGCTGGAAATCTCGGAGATGGTCACTTCGGACATCGTCGAGGCGCTCAAGCGCGACCGGATCGACGCGGCGCTGGTCGCCAGCGGCACGTGTGGTGACGGCATTCTCGAACAGGAGCTTTTCAACGACCGGTTTTTCGCCTATGTTTCGCCCGAAAACCCGTTGTACGAACGGCAGAACATCCGCATCGAGGACATCGACCTGAAAGACCTGGTGATCCTGAGCGCCGGAAACTGTATGCGCGACCAGATCATCGAGCTGTGCCAGGCCAAGCGCGACATGCCGTCGCACTACTCCTTCGAGTCGGGGTCGCTCGATACGCTGATGCGCATCGTCGACTGCACGTCGTGCCTGACGATCATCCCCGAAATGGCCATCGAGTACATCCCCGCGGATCACCACGACCGGCTGAAGATGCTCGCCAAAGGTGCCACGTCGCGTAAGATCGCCGTGGCGGTACGCCGCACGTACGTCAAGAGTTCGATCATCAAGGCCCTGACCGACACGATCATGGCCAATATACCCGAAGTAAAGGGGTAGGCGGATGCCTGTAAACGGCAGGGTGCCCGGCGATACGATTGCCGGGCACCCGCCGTTTACAGGGGAGGGGCTCGGGCATATAATTAAGAATTAATCCGCTGTAACGGCGCTGTGGCGGATAAAAGTGCGGACTTCTGCGATTGTCGCCCGTCCGGCTGCTTTTTTTACGGGGCTTAATTTTCAAATATCATTCTCTTTTCGTACCTTTGCAAGGTTATAGACACCTATTGACTATTTATGGATAAACTGATCGAAACTATCGTTGGTGCGATTGAAGATAAAAAGGGTAAGAATATTGTATCGCTCGACCTTTCGGGGTTCGACGGGGCGATATGTTCCCGTTTCATTGTGTGCAACGCCGATTCCACGACGCAGGTAGGGGCCATCGCCGCGGGCATCGAAGAGAAGGTGCTCGAAGTGCTGGGCGAAAAGGTCTGGCGTATCGAGGGGCAGCAGAATGCCGTGTGGATCGCCATGGACTATGTGGACGTGGTGGTGCACATTTTCCAGACCGAACTGCGCGGGTTTTACCGGCTTGAAGAGTTGTGGGCCGATGCGCCGATGACCAAATATGAATACGAAGAGTAATTTTAAATATGGCAAATCAACGCAAGAACAATAATAAGATGAATATGAACATGTCGCGACCGTCGATGCTGTGGCTCTACGGTCTGATCGGCGCGTTCATTATCGGCTACTACGTCTTCGGGGATGTCAACGACACGCCCGTGCCCAGCGACTGGGCTACCGTCGAACGGATGGTCGAAAAGGGCGAGGTGGAGAAGATCCAGGTCGTCAACCGCGACCAGGCGCAGGTATTCCTGAAAAAAGAAGCGGTCGAGCAGTACCGCAGGGATACGGTAGACAAACGCTTTCGCCGGCTTCCCGAGACGGGTGTGCAGCTCCTCTTCACGATCGGGTCGGTCGATTCGTTCCGTGAAGACCTGAAAGCCGCCGAGCAGCAGTCCGGGCAAGTCGTTCCCGTGGTCTATGAAAACAAGGCCAACGACTGGACGAACGTGCTGATCAACCTGCTGCCGTGGGTGCTGATTATCGGCGTGTGGATTTTCGTCATGCGTTCGATGTCGCGCGGTGCCGGAGGCGGTGCGGGCGGCGGCATCATGAACGTGGGCAAGGCCAAGGCGCAGGTGTTCGACAAGGATAACTCCAAACGCGTCACGTTCAAGGATGTGGCCGGGCTGGAGGAGGCCAAGGTCGAGATCATGGAGATCGTGGATTTCCTCAAGAAGTCCGACAAATATAAGGAGTTGGGAGCCAAAATTCCCAAGGGAGCGCTGCTCGTAGGCCCTCCGGGGACGGGTAAGACCCTGTTGGCGAAGGCCGTCGCAGGCGAAGCCAACGTGCCGTTCCTCTCGATTTCGGGTTCCGACTTCGTGGAGATGTTCGTCGGCGTGGGCGCCTCGCGTGTCCGCGACCTTTTCGAGCAGGCCAAGCAGAAGGCGCCGTGCATCGTCTTCATCGACGAGATCGACGCCATCGGCCGCGCCCGCGGCAAGAATGCCGGGTTCTCGGGCAACGATGAGCGGGAGAATACGCTCAACCAGCTCCTCACGGAGATGGACGGCTTCCAGACCAATACGGGCGTGATCGTCCTTGCGGCCACGAACCGTGCCGACATCCTCGACAAGGCGCTGATGCGCGCCGGCCGTTTCGACCGCCAGATCGAGGTGGGATTGCCCGACGTCAAGGAACGTGAGGAGATTTTCAACGTCCACCTGCGTCCGCTGAAGCTCGATCCTCAGCTCGACCGGTCGTTCCTGGCCCGCCAGACCCCCGGATTCTCGGGTGCCGACATTGCAAATGTCTGCAACGAAGCTGCGCTGATCGCTGCGCGCCACAACAAGAAATTCATTTCGAAGGAGGACTTCCTGGCAGCCATCGACCGCATCGTGGGCGGCCTCGAACGCAAGAATAAGATCATCACCGACGAGGAAAAGCGTGTGATCGCCTACCACGAGGCGGGCCACGCCACGGTGAGCTGGATACTCGAGAATGCCAGCCCGCTGATCAAGGTGACGATCATCCCGCGCGGCAAGGCGCTCGGCGCAGCCTGGTACCTGCCCGAAGAGCGGCAGATCACCACGCGCGAGCAGATGATGGACGAGCTGGCCGCCACGCTCGGCGGACGTGTTTCGGAGCAGCTGACCTTCGGCGAAATATCGACCGGGGCGCTCAATGACCTGGAACGTGTCACCAAGCAGGCCTATGCCATGGTAGCCTATTATGGCATGAGCGAAAACGTCGGGACGCTGAGCTATTACGATTCCACGGGGCAGAGCGACATGGCGTTCACGAAGCCCTATTCGGAACTGACCGCGCAGCAGATCGACGCCGAGGCCAAACTCGTCATCGGGAAGGCTTACGAGATGGCCGAGAAAGTGCTCCGTGAGCATGCCGACGGCCTGAAAGAGCTGGCCGAACTGTTGTTGGAGCGCGAAGTGGTCTTCACCGAGGACGTGGAGCGTATCTTCGGCCGCCGCAAGAAGGACATCCTGCGTGAGCAGAAGGAGGCCGAGGCCAAAGTCAAGGCTGACGGAGCCGCCGCGAAGGGGGAGCCCGAGGCTTCTGCAGCCCTGGCGGCGAAGCCCGCCCCGGAAGAGGGCGCTCCCGCGGTTGTACAGACGGAGACGCCCGAAGCCCCTGCCGACGGCAATACGGCCGCCGCGATTTCCAAGACCGAATAAGACACCTAACCCGCATTAACTGATGAATGAAACTATGAAAAACCTCGTGGTACGCACGCTGAGCGGCCTTGTCCTGGCAGCGGTGGTACTGGGGGCGATCGTCTGGTCGCAGTGGAGCTTCGGCGCGTTGCTCGCGGTGCTGCTCGTGGGCGGCATGTACGAGTTCTATACGCTGGCCGGGAAACAAGGCAATGCGCCGCAGAGAGTCGTAGGGCTTGTTGCGGGTATCGTGCTTTTCGCGCTCAATTTAGCGTTCGTCTCGGACGACATCCGCGAGATTCTCGGCGTTGCCCGGCAGGCCTTCGGCTGCGGGCTGGCGTTCCTGTTGCTGCTCCTGCCCGCCATGTTCATCTGCGAACTCTACCGTAGGGGTGAAAACCCGGCCTCCGGGATCGGCACTACGCTCATGGGAGTCTGCTACGTGGCATTGCCCCTGTCGCTGATGTGCTATATTCCCATCCTCGGCAGCGATACCTGGAACCCTTGGGTGATGGTCGCCTACATCTTCATCATCTGGGCCAACGACGTCTTCGCCTACCTGGTGGGGATGTCCGTCGGACGCCACCGCCTTTGCGAACGCCTTTCGCCCAAGAAATCCTGGGAGGGGTTCTTCGGCGGGATCGCCGGTGCCGTCGTCATGGGCATCGTGGCCGCACGGGTGCTGGACGGGAATATGTGGGTTTGGGCCGGTCTGGCGCTGGTCGCCGCCGTTTCGGGCGTGCTGGGCGACCTGGTGGAGTCGATGTTCAAGCGGGCTGCCGGCGTAAAGGATTCGGGGCGGCTGATCCCCGGCCACGGCGGGGTGCTGGATCGTTTCGACGCCATGCTGCTCTCGGCGCCGTTCGTATTTGTCTATATGCTTTTTGTGATGTAACTGCAAACCTAAAAAAGAGTTATGAGGATAAATAAGGAAGGCTACAAGATTATCTGTATCTCGGGTGCCGTCTGTGTATTTATATTTTGGCTGATCTATCACCTGCTGGTCAGCGATTCGAATGTTTCGCTGCTGTGGGTGAGCGCCGTGCTTTTGTTGTTGTTCTGGTTCTTTATCGTCGCGTTTTTCCGGGAGCCCCGCCGTGTGCGGATACACGATGCCGACCTGGTTTTCTCCCCCTGCGACGGCCGCGTGGTCGTGACGGAGGTCGTGAAGGAAACCGAATACCTGAACGAGGAGATGTTGCAGATCTCGATCTTCATGTCCGTGACCAATGTCCATATGAACTGGGTGCCGGTCGGGGGCACGGTCGAGTATTTCAAATACCATCCGGGGCGTTTTCTGGTGGCATGGCATCCCAAGTCGTCGACCGAGAACGAACGCACGACGACTGTCGTGAGGATGGCCTCCGGCCGGAAGGTGCTTTTCCGCCAGATCGCGGGCCTGATTGCACGCCGCATCATCTCCTACATGAAAGTCGGTGAGCCCGTGGAGCAGAACAGCGTCTGCGGCTTCATCAAATTCGGCTCGCGCGTCGACGTCCTGGTACCCAAGGACAGCGAACTGCTGGTCGAGATCGGCGATCCCGTCGTGGGTTCGCAGACCCCCATCGCACGCCTGCATAAGATTTAACCCCACTCCCGAAGGATGAAAACGACTCCCCAGACCTTCCTGAAGTTCATCGCGGGCGCGGCCGTAGCTGCGGCCGTCCTCTTTCTGGTCTGGTATTTCAGTTCGATCGTCGTATACATACTCATATCCGCCGTGCTGGCCGTCGTGGGCAATCCGCTCGTGAAACGCCTCGCGGCGCTGCATATCAAGGGCTGGAAAGTGCCCCGCTGGCTGGCTGCGCTGGTGACGCTGATCGTCATCTGGGTGGTGCTGGCCACGCTGTGCTCGCTGTTCGTGCCGCTTGTGTTCAATAAGATTTACCAGCTGTCGAACCTCGATTTCGCCGCCGTCGTGCAAAGCATCGAGGAGCCGATAGCCCAAGCACAGGGATACCTGCATGAGTTCTTCGCCGTGCCCGAAAGCACGTTCTCCCTCTCGGAGGCGCTCGCATCGGCGCTCAAGCAGATTATCGACATCGAATCGCTCAATTCGGTGTTCTCCTCGATCGTCAACGTGGTGCTCTCGTCGGTTATCGCCATTTTCTCCATTACGTTCATCACCTTCTTTTTCCTCCGGGACGAAGGGTTGTTCTATGCCATGGTGACGGCCATGTTCCCCGAGCGTTACCACGAGAATATCACCCGCGCACTCGATTCCGTCACGCTGCTGCTGGCCCGCTACTTCACGGGTATTCTCTCGGAAAGCCTGATGCTGATGGTCGCCGTGTCGCTCACGATGATGGCCTTCGGCATGAAGGCGGCTGACGCTGCGTTCATCGGCCTTGTGATGGGCGTGATGAACGTGGTGCCCTATGCCGGGCCGCTGATCGGCGGTATCGTTTCCGTCTTCGTGGGTATCGTAACCCCGATCGGGGGGATGACCGTGGGGCATACTGCTTTTATAATCGCAGGTTCGCTGCTGATCCTCAAGGGGATCGACGATTTTGTGGTGCAGCCGACGCTCTATTCCGAGCGTGTCAAGGCCCATCCGCTCGAAATCTTCCTTGTAATCCTCATCGCCGGGTCGATGGCCGGAATCCTCGGCATGCTGCTGGCAATCCCTTCCTATACCGTACTGCGTGTCTTTGCCAAGGAGTTCTTCTCGCAGTTCCGGCTGGTGCGTAAACTGACCGAGAAAATCTGATGGCCGGGGTGACGATAGAGGGCGTAGTGGAACACGGACGCCGGCTCGGGCGCGAGTTGGGATTCCCGACGGCAAACATGGCCGTGCCTGATTCCGTGACGGCCGCGGACGGGGTCTATTATTCCCGCGCGGAGGTGGACGGGACGCTTTACGACGCGATGTCCAACCTGGGCAGCAACCCTTCGGTCGGCGGAGCCGTCCGCCATCTGGAAACCCATATCTTCGGGTTCGGAGGTTCGCTCTACGGCCGTACGCTGCGCGTGGAACTGGTGCGTAAGATCCGTGACGAACGTCGTTTCGCGACGATCGGGGAGCTGCGGGCGCAGATCGCCAGGGACAAGGAATATATATTGGAATTAAAAGATAATACTATGTATTTGGATTTGACAATGCCCTACAAGGTGGCCGACATGTCGCTGGCCGAGTGGGGGCGTAAAGAGATTGAGATCGCCGAGCACGAGATGCCGGGACTGATGGCCGTGCGCCGCAAATACGGCCCGCAGAAGCCGCTGGAAGGCGTGCGCGTGATGGGGTCGCTGCACATGACCATCCAAACTGCCGTGCTCATCGAGACGCTCGTCGAGTTGGGCGCCGACGTGCGCTGGTGCTCGTGCAACATCTTCTCGACGCAGGATCATGCCGCCGCAGCCATCGCCGAGGCCGGGGTTCCCGTTTTCGCCTGGAAAGGCGAAACCCTGCCCGAATACTGGTGGTGCACCGCCATGGCGCTCTCGTTCCCCGGCGGCAAGGGCCCGCAGCTGATCGTGGACGACGGCGGCGATGCCACGCTGCTGATCCACAAAGGGTACAAGGCCGAGAACGATGCTTCGACACTCGACTATGAGCCTTCGTCCTACGAGGAGGAGGTGATACTCGGTACGCTCAGGACGATCCTTGCCGAAGACAAGGACAAATGGCACCGCACGGTGGCCGAGTGGAAGGGTGTGAGCGAGGAGACCACGACGGGCGTACACCGCCTCTACCAGATGCAGGAGGCCGGCGAGCTGCTCGTCCCGGCCATCAATGTCAACGACTCTTGCACCAAGTCGAAGTTCGACAACCTCTACGGCTGCCGCGAGTCGCTGGCCGACGGCATCAAGCGCGCCACGGACGTGATGATCGCCGGCAAGGTGGTCGTGGTCTGCGGCTACGGCGACGTGGGCAAGGGCTGTGCCCGTTCGATGCGTTCGTACGGCGCACGTGTCATCGTGACCGAGATCGACCCGATCTGCGCCCTGCAGGCCGCCATGGAAGGCTTCGAGGTCAAGACCGTCGAGAGCGCACTCCCCGAAGGCAATATTTACGTCACCTGCACGGGCAACTGCGACATCATCACGCTGGAGCACATGGAGAAGATGCGCGACCAGGCGATCGTTTGCAACATCGGCCACTTCGACAATGAAATCCAGATGGCGCGTCTCGAAAAATCGGGGGCCGTCAAGACCAATATCAAGCCGCAGGTCGACAAGTTCACCTTCCCCGACGGACACTCGATCTTCGTGCTGGCCGAAGGCCGTCTGGTGAACCTCGGTTGTGCGACGGGACACCCCTCGTTCGTGATGTCGAACTCCTTTACCAACCAGTGCCTTGCGCAGATGGAGCTGTGGCAGGAGAACCTCGAAGTGGGCGTGTACCGCCTGCCCAAGCACCTCGACGAGGAGGTGGCACGCCTGCATCTGGACAACCTCGGCGTGGAACTCACGCACCTCACCAGGAAACAGGCCGACTATATCGGCGTAGACCCCGACGGCCCTTACAAAGCCGAGCATTACCGCTATTAACGGCTGGAGGCTGCCGTGGGCTTCGGGGCTGTCCCCGGCGAAACGGGAAGTTTCCTGCGGCCGTCCGGTTTCTGGCCGGGCGGGAAGTCAAGACCTGTTGTTTTACGATTCCACCCCTGTCGGAAAAACCTTCGGCAGGGGTGTTTTCCTTTCCCAGTGGCTTGCGTTCCCGGCGTTTTCCGTTCCCGGCAGCTTGTGTTCCCGGTGTTTTCGTTCGCGGCATTTCCGCTCAGGATGTTTTATTTCCCGCCGGCTTGCCGGACTGCCCGTTTTGTACTTTGGCCGGGAGCGGGCACGAAAAAGCCGCCGGGGAACCGGCGGCTTTCGTTATCCTGGAGCAGGGGCGGTTTAGTACCCGAAAATCTCCTCCTGTGTCACGGTCTGGATCGGGCCGAGGGTCTTGAGGTAGTTCAGGTCGAGATCCTGGATGTCGCCCAGAATGCCGTAGACGTATTTGCGTCCTTTCACCCACTTTTCCTGTGCGGCCTTGACATCGGCGAGCGTCATCTGCTGCGCCTTCTCGAAGATTTGCTTTCCGCGCGGCTCCGTCAGGCCGAGGTCGCGCATGCGGATGTAGCTCCACAGTACGCCGTCCTTCACCGTGCGCTCGGTGCGCAGGCGCGAGATAAGGGCCTCCTTGGCGATGCTGAACGCCTTTTCCGATTCGGGCATGTTGTTGATGATCTCGTCGAATGCCT
Source organism: Alistipes sp. CAG:29 (assembly GCF_000435435.1). Taxonomy (NCBI): domain Bacteria; kingdom Pseudomonadati; phylum Bacteroidota; class Bacteroidia; order Bacteroidales; family Rikenellaceae; genus Alistipes; species Alistipes sp. CAG:29. The sequence continues at coordinate 98,227 of NZ_FR893483.1, forward strand.
CGATGGCCTTCTGCATCTTGTCGTTCTGCGTGGCGATGAAGGCCATGTAGTAATAGTCGCCCTTGGCGTTGGTCGGGATGGCGAGGTTGGCCCATGCCGAGTAAGCCAGGCCGCGGGCTTCGCGCATCTCCTGGAAGACGATGGTGTTCATGCCTCCGCCGAAATACTCGTTGTAGAGGGTGATCTGCGGGTCGGCTGCGAGGTCGAATTTCTCGCCGCGGTTCGAATACTGCATGTAGTAGAGCTGCTTGGCGTCGTACTGGGCAAGCATGACCTTGTTTTCATCGGTGGGTTGCAGCGTGCTGAACTTTTTTTCCAGCGGCTGGAGGTCGGCTGCCACCTTGTGGTGCGCGGCCAGGGCGGCTTTCACTTCGGCCTCGTCCTGCGGGCCGTAGTAGAGCACCTCGTGCTGCTTGCCCATCAGGTCGCCGATCTTTGCGAGCAACTGTTCCGAGGTCAACCCCTGCAATGCCGGGTCGGTGAGCGTGGTGCGGCGGATGAAATCGCTGCCGTAGATCATGTAGCGCTGGAGCGCCCCGAAGCAACGGCTCTGGTTGAGCTTGGCGTCGGCGCGGCTCTTTATCATGTCGCCCTTGAGGTTTTGCAGGATCTCCTCGTTGGGCTGCGCCCCGGCGATCAGCCCTTCGACGATTTCCATCGCCTTGCCCATGTTCTCGCTCAGGCCCGATACCTCGATCCAGCTTTGGTTGGTTCCGGCGCTCAGGCCGAACGAGCAGGCGATGGCGTACATCTCCGATGCGATCTGCTCGGCGCTCATCTTGTCCGTTCCGAGGTAGCTCAGGTAGTCGAAGGCGAGGTTGAGTGCCGGGTCGTTCTCCGTACCCGTGTTGAATACGTAGATCAGCGTGAAGATGTCGTTGGTTTCGTTTTTCTTATACAGCACGTTGACGCCCTTCTGCGCCTCGAACTGCGACATGTCCTTCTTGTAGTCCACGAATACCGGCTCGATAGGCTCGACCTTCGAGTTCTGTATCTCGGTGAGGAACTCGCTCTGCGAGTCGCGGTTGGTCACGATCGGCGTGATCTTCGGGGCTGCGATCTTCTGCTCGTTGGGGTCTTTGCCTTCACGCTTGTAGACGATGGCATAACTTTCGGGGCCGAGGTATTTGTTGGCCCAGTCCACGACGTCCTGCTTGGTGATTTTCGACATGCGGTCGAGCTGCTGCACTTCGTCGGCCCAGTCGGCGCCGTTGATGAACGAGTAGACGTAGAGCATCGCGCGGCTTTCGTTCTCTTCGAACGAACGCATCATCTGCATCTTGTAATTGTTGATGGTCGCCTCGATCAGGCTTTCGTCGAAATCCCCGTTGCGCAGCTTGGCCACTTCGGACAGCAGCATGTCGCGTACTTCGTCGAGCGACTGCCCGGCCTTCGGGCGGCCTGCTACCAGGAATGTCCCGTAATCGGGCTGCGACGATGCGTAGCCGTATGCCGAAAGCACCTTCTGCTGCTGGTTGAGGTCGAGGTCGATCAGTCCGGCCTGGCCGTTATAAAGTACCGAGCCCACGATGTTCGCCACGTCGGTCGACGGGTCGGTCGCACCCGGCAGGCGCCATCCCAGCATCACATTGGCGGCTTCCAGCCCGTATACCTCCTTCACTACGGGAGTCGTGATCGGCTGTTCGGGCTCGAAGTGCAGTTTCGGCAGGTTGGGGTTCGGCTGCATGTCGCCGAAGTATTTTTCGATCGTGGCGACCATTTCGTCGGGATCGAAGTCTCCCGATACGCAGACGGCCATGTTGTTGGGCACGTAGTAGGTCTTGTGGTAATTCTTGACATTGGTGATCGAGGGGTTCTTCAGGTGTTCCTGTGTACCCAGTACGGTCTGCGTGCCGTAGGGATGGTGGGGGAACAGGGCGGCGTCCATGGCCTCCCAGACTTTGCGGCTGTCGCGCGTCAGCGACATGTTCTTCTCCTCGTAGATGGTCTCCAGCTCGGTGTGGAAGCCGCGGATCACGGGGTTCTTGAAACGGTCGGCCTGGATCTTGGCCCAGTTGTCGATCTCGTTCGAAGGGATGTCCTCGACGTATACGGTCATGTCCTGCGACGTGAAGGCATTGGTGCCGTTGGCGCCTATGGCCGACATCAGTTTGTCGTACTCGTTGGGGATGGCGATCTTCGAAGCCTCGTAGCTGACCGAGTCGATGCGGTGGTAGATCGCCGCGCGCTCGGCTTCGTCGGTCGTCTTGCGGTAAACCTCGAAGAGGTTTTCGATTTGGTCGAGCATCGGTTTCTCGGCTGCGAAATCCGATGTGCCGAACTGCTGCGTGCCCTTGAACATCAGATGTTCGAAATAGTGCGCCAGCCCGGTGGTCTCGGCCGGGTCGTTCTTGCCGCCCACATTCACGGCGATGTAGGTCTGGATACGCGGCGTCTCCTTGTTGACGCTCATGTAGACCTTCAGCCCGTTGTCCAGGGTGTAGATTTTGGTGTTCAACGGGTCGCCCTTCACTGTTTCGTACTTGTACTTGGAACAAGCCGCGGCCAGCATCGCTGCGATGACTACCGCAAAGAGTAAGAGTTTTTTCATTATCGAAAGGGTTAAAATAGAGTTGCGAACCAGTTCCGCACGGCGGGGTATGTGTCGGTCGTGACATGTATGAGCATCCCGACGGCGGCTACGACCTTGAGCCCCGTGCCGACGATGAACGAGAGGAAGGAACCGAAACCCACGAGGATCGCCTTCGGGAAGTCCCCGCGGTCGTTGAGCAATTCCCCCGCCACGGCGCCGACGAACGGCCCCAGGATGATGCCTATGGGCGGGAAGATGAAAAATCCGGCGAATACGCCGACCGTGGCCCCGATGGCGCCCGCCCGCGAGCCGCCGAATCTGCGGGTCATCCACGCAGGCAGGAAATAATCGGCCACACTGACGGCCACGGTGATGGCCAGCCATATCCATAGGGCCGATGCCGACATATGCGAATAGGAGGTGAAATAGGCGCACAGAAGCCCTGCGTAACTGAGCACCACGCCCGGCAGGGCGGGGACGATACAGCCGATGATGCCGACGATCGTGAACAGGAATGCAAGTACGGAAAGCGCGATGTCCATATATCCGGGATAAAAAAGACCGTTAACATCGACAAATATAAACATTTATAGCAAAAAAATCTCCCTTTAGGGGAGATTTTTTACTTTTCCGGCCTTTCCGGCCGGCGGTTCCGGATGCGTTATCCGATCAGATGGTTGGTAGCCGTGTCGGGGAAGATGACCCAGGGTTTGAACTGCTTGGCATCCTCGAAATCCATCAGCGCATAGGATGCGATGATGATGACGTCGCCCACCTGTACTTTGCGTGCGGCGGCGCCGTTGAGGCAGATACAGCCGCTTGCGCGTTCGCCCTTGATGACATAGGTTTCGAAACGCTCTCCGTTGTTGATGTCCATGATCTGGACTTTCTCGCCCTCGATGATGTTGGCGGCTTCCAACAGCGCCTCGTCGATGGTGATGCTCCCCACGTAATTCAGGTCGGCCTGTGTGACCGTCACGCGGTGGATTTTGGATTTGATGACTTCAATCTGGAATTTCATTATCGGATACGGATGTTGTCGATTAAACGAATATCTCCCGCCTGTACGGCGATGCAGCCCTGGATGCGGGGGGAGTCGTCCCAGGTGGCGACCTCCTGCATCGTCCGTGCGTCGACCGACTGGTAATAGATGACCTTCAGCAACGGGTTGCGCTCCACCTCGGCCGTGACCCACGCCTTGAGCTGGGCAGGTGTCATCTCCTGCGATTTGGACACTGCGGCGTGCAGCGTGGCGTAGATGTGCGGCGCTGCGGCCCGGTGCGCTGCGTCGAGCAGCGTGTTGCGCGACGAGAGGGCCAGCCCGTCTTCGCCGCGGATGATCGCGCATTCGACGATCTCGATGGGGAGCGCCAGCTGGGCCACCATCGACTTGATGACGGCGATCTGCTGGAAATCCTTTTCCCCGAAATAGGCGCGTGCGGGGCGCACGATGTCGAACAGGCGGCTGACGACCTGCGCTACGCCGTTGAAATGGCCGGGGCGCGTGGCGCCCTCCATCACCTTGTCGATCAGTCCGAAATCGAACTGCCTGCTGTCGGGCTGGGGATATATCTCCTCGACCGAGGGCATCAGCACGAAATCCGCCCCGGCCTCTTCCAGCAGGCGGGCATCGGCCTCCGGCGTGCGGGGGTAATGCTTCAGGTCGTTTTTGTCGTTGAACTGCGTGGGGTTTACGAAGACGCTCACCACGACGGTGTTGTTTTCCCGCCGGGCACGCTCCACGAGCGAGCGGTGTCCTGCATGCAGGGCGCCCATCGTCGGTACGAAGCCGATTCCCGACTGCTCCGCCTTGTCCAGCTCTGCACGGAGCTCCTTGACACTTTCAAATACTTTCATCCTTTCTTGATGCGAGTTGTGCGGGCAAAGGTAGAAATTCCATCAGACATAACGAAGAAAAAAGTCGGAAAAATAAGCCGTATCTTTTTCTTATGCGCACCATGCCGTTCCGAAATCCCGGTTTTCCGGCCTCGGATGCGGATGCGGTTCTGTAAAATGCGGTTTCCGTGTGAAAAGGGATGAAATTCATTGATTTTATTTCCGGATATCGCATAATGCGCCTATATTTACAACCGGTGAAACAATGGCGGGGTACCCGCTTCCCGTTCCGGAATGGAAACGGGTGCGGCGGTTCCCTATTCCGGCAATCCAAACTTAAACGCCTCACGGGAACCGGGGTACAATTTTAAAGTTATGAAGAAATTTATTCTTTGTTTGCTGGCCGTTGCCGCCGGCATGTCAGCATTCGGCCAGGGCCGCGTGATAGGAGTGCGCGCCGGACTGAATGTGACCAGCATCGACCTGAGCGCGGGCAGTAACAGCTTCTCGTTCGACTCGCGTGCGTCGTACAATGTGGGCTTTGCCTACCAGCAGCCGCTGCTGCGGGCGCTTCCGCTTTATCTGGAAACGGGCCTTTATCTGACGGGGCGCGGCGGAGCGGTCAATGTGGCCGATTTCGGCTTCGGGTTCGACGAGGAGTTGTCCGGGAAGGTGAAGTTCAATATGCTCTATTTGCAGGTGCCCGTCGTGGTCAGCTGGCATTTCAACGTCAGGAGCGTTTCGATACAGCCCCTGGCGGGTGTCTTCTATGGGTTCGGTATCCATGGCAAGGCGAAGTTCAAGGGCGAGAAGGCCGACCTGTTCAAGTCCACCGACCTGGGGGATGGCGCCGAGGAGGAAGCGATGTTCAAACGCTCCGACCTGGGCCTGCGCTTCGGTGTCAACGTGACATTCAGGAAGCATTACAATGTCAGCCTCGGGTATGACCTGGGCCTGCTGAACATCCTGAAGGATGCCGACGAGGTCAAGGCCAAGAACGGCAGCTTCTTCGTTTCGCTGGGTTACAACTTCTGATCCCGGGAACGGGCGGCCGGATGGCGGCCGGAAATAAAAAGCACCGGAAGGCGTCGAACCTTTCCGGTGCTTTTTTGTGCCCGCGCTGTTCGGGTTGTCAGCGGGTCGGCAGCCAGACGCGGTAGCCGCCGTTTCCCCGGTTGCCGAAGGCGTAGTAGGGGATGGCCGTGAAGGTGCTCTTCGCGTCCTTGCCGTCGATGGCCGTTCCCGTGATGACCGGCGTGCCGTCCATCAGGTCGCTGCGGTATCCGAGTTCCATGCTGCCGGCCGTGTCGAGCCTCAGCCGGGCGTAATCCGCGTTGTCCGCCTGCTCGATGCAGTATACCAGCGGCCCGGCCGCGATGGCGGCCATGCCGTCCAGCTCCCGGGCGGCTTTATGTGCCCGGACGAGGCGCGGCGCGACGGGAAGTTCCAGCACGATGCGGTCTGCGGGGTTCCAGACCCGGTCGAGGAGGGCGTACCCTTTGTCGAGGCGGATTTCGACCGGGGTGCCGTTCACCGAGAGCACCGGCGCGGCCGGGCTTTCGGATACGTACAACCCGAACGGGTTTTCCTCGCCGCGGGCCCAGCCCGGGATACGTACCTTCACGGTGAAGCGTGCCGCCTTTTCGGGCGTAAGCGTGAGGACGACCTTTCCGTCCACGGGGTATCGGGTCTGCTGCCGGACATGCACCTGCGTGTCGCCGAGCGCGATGTCGGCATCGCTGCCGATGAACAGGTTGACATAGACCGTCCTGTCGTCCCGGGCGTAGATGAATTCGGGGGTCGCCGAGACTATCTTGAGGAACATCGGCGGGCAGCAGGGGCAGGGGTGCCATTCCCAGCGTTCGCTGCGGTCGGTGTTGAGCGGGTTCTGGTAGGTATACTGCCTGCCCGAGGCGGCGACGCCAGCCAGCACGTTGTTGTATAGCGCGCGTTCGAATTCATCCATGTATTTCGCGTCGCCCGTGAGCTGGTTCATCGCCTGGCTGAAGAACCCCACGCCTACGGCGGCGCAGGTTTCCAGATAGGCGTCGGTGGGCAGGTAGTAGTCGTGGCCGAACTTTTCGTCGAAATGCACTGCCCCGACACCGCCCGTGACGAAGAGTTTTTTCCCGGCCATGTCGTCCCACCAGCGTTTCGCCGTGGCGATGTAGTCCGCATTGCCGTTCTCATAGGCCGCCGCGGCGATGCCCGTCGCCAGCAGGGTGGCCCTCACGGCGTGCCCGACGATGGCGGGCTGGTCGAATACGCGGATCGAATCCTGCGCGTAATCGCCCCATGCGGGCCGCGCTTCGGGGCCGAATTCCGCGGTGTAGAGCTCCTCGTGGATCCACCGCTCCGCGCTGTCGTTGCCCCACGTGCCCCACAGCGGATAGCCGCAGTGCACGCCGCGGTTGCCGATCCAGAACTCGGCCAGCCGGAGATAGTCGCCGGCTGCGGACTGCGCCCCGGTTTGCGCGCGCAGGCCGGGGCGGTCACGGTAGAGCTTGTAGAGTTTTACCAGGGCCTCCTCGGGGCCCGAGTGCGCCGGGACGATGTTCTTTTTCGGTGCGGGCCCCATCGTCCGCACCATGTAGTCCGCCAGGCGCGTGGCGACTTTCAGCAGCCTGTCGTCCCCCGTGGCTTGGTAATAGTGTACCCCGGCTTCGATGAGCATGCCGGCGTTGTAGACGTCGTGCTGCATGCGCAGAAACCCGCCGTTCGCGCCCCAGCGGTGGTTGTCCTCCGTTAGCTGGGTGTTGGTGCCGACGAACCCGTCCGGATCGCTCTTTTGTGCCGCTTCGATGCGGGCGATGTAACCGTCTACACGGGCTTTGAGCGCCGGGTCGGGACGTTGTGCCAGCAGGTCGGAGATCCCCCGGATCGTCTCGTACACCAGCCCGTCGTACCACGGCGGCCCCGCGTGGCGGCCGATATCGCGGGCGCCCGAGGCTACGAGGTCGAAATTTTCGAAGGCGTCGACGCCGCACGCGAAATGCGCCGGGTCGTTCCCTTCGAACTTGTCGAGCATGTCGCCGACGGTGACGTGTTCCCATTTTTCATAGCGGGGGCTCCAGAAGGCGTCTTCGACCCGGACGCTTCCGGCCTCCATCGGCCGGATTTTTGCAGTCCCGGAGTCCCGGTTGCACCCTGCGGCCAGAAGCGGCAGGGCCAGAAGTGCGGTTTTGATAGGTTTCATCGATGTGGGTTTATGTTGTTTTTCCGAATTTATCCGGCATAGTGCCTGCCTTGTGGCAAATATAAATAAAAAATCCGTCATACTGGTACGAACTGGTATGTTTTTTTGAAGGCTAATGTCCGCACAACGGGCGCCGCCGGGTGTGGCGGGGAGGTGCGTTTGCCGGCACATATTGTATATGTGTCCATGCGTATATTCGTCCGTATGCGGCTTTTTCGCAAAAAAACCGTATATTTCGGGGAAATTCAAACCCGAACGACATGAAAAATTTAGTTACACTGACATCTATGACTGTTACCGCTGTTGCACTGACTTCGTGCTGCGGGGCATCGAAGAGCGAAGCCCCGTGGATCGTCGACCGTTTCGACGACATCAAGGTCATCCGTTACGAAGTCCCCGGTTTCGAGCAACTTCCGCTTGCGGAGAAGGAACTGGTCTATTACCTCGCCGAGGCTGCCAAGTGCGGCCGGGACATCCTTTTCGACCAGAATTTCAAATACAACCTCGCCGTGCGCCGTACGCTCGAAACGGTTTACGAGAACTACCGGGGCGATCGCTCGGCGGCCGAATGGAAGGCCTTGGAGAAATACCTGAAAAAGGTGTGGTTCGCCAACGGCATTCATCACCACTATTCGAACGACAAGTTCGTCCCCGGGTTCACCGAAGGTTACCTGCTCGACGTGATAGAGACGATCCCCGAGGAGAAGTTCGGCGACCTGAACCCGCTGCGCGGCGAGGTCTGCAAGGCTATCTTCGATCCGGCGCTCTATAAAACGCGCCTGAACCAGACGGCGGGCGAAGACCTGATCGCCACCTCGTCGAACAACTACTACGAGGGCGTGACGCAGGCCGAGGTCGAGAAATTCTACGCCGACATGGTCGATCACAACGACCCGGAACCGATCTCCTACGGCCTGAACTCCAAGCTGGTGAAGGAGAACGGCGTCCTAAAGGAGCGCGTATGGAAGGTCGGCGGCATGTATTCGCCCGCCATCGAGAAGATCGTCTACTGGCTCGAAAAAGCGCAGGCCGTAGCCGCCGAACCGCAGAAAAGCAATATTGCTGCGCTGATCGAATATTACAAGACCGGCGACCTGCGCGAGTTCGACCGCTATAATATCGGCTGGGTGAAGGACACCGTGTCGAACGTCGACTTCGTGAATGGCTTTATCGAGGATTACGGCGATCCGCTCGGCCGCAAGGCTTCGTGGGAGGGCATCGTGAATTTCATGGACAAGGAGGCCTGCCACCGTACGGAGGTGATTTCGGATAACGCGCAGTGGTTCGAAGACCATTCGCCCGTTGCTCCCGCCTACCGCAAGGAGAAGGTGAAGGGCGTTTCGGCCAAGGTCATCACGGTGGCGATGCTGGGCGGCGACTGCTATCCCGCCACGCCCATCGGCATCAACCTGCCCAATGCCGACTGGATCCGCAAGGAATACGGTTCGAAGTCGGTCACGATCGACAACATCACCTATGCCTACGACATGGCCGCCCACGGCAACGGCTTCAACGAGGAGTTCGTGCTGCGTGCCGGGGACCGCGAGGTGATGGACAAGTACGGCAAACTGGCCGACGACCTGCATACCGACCTGCACGAGTGTCTGGGGCACGGTTCGGGACAGCTGGCACCGGGTGTGAAGGGCAACGAGCTGAAGAGTTACAGCTCGACGCTCGAAGAGACCCGTGCCGACCTCTTCGGCCTCTACTACCTGGGTGACCCGAAGATGGTGGAACTGGGGCTGGTGCCCTCGTTCGACGTGGCGAAGGCCGGCTATGCGAAATATATCCTGAACGGCATGATGACCCAGCTGGCGCGTATCGAGCCGGGCAAGAACGTCGAGGAGTCGCACATGCGCAACCGCAAGCTGATCTGCGAGTGGTGCTATGAGCGCGGCAAGGCCGACAACGTGATCGAAATGATCCGGGAAAACGGCAAAACCTATGTCGTGGTCAACGATTACGAAAAACTGCGCCGACTGTTCGGCGACATGCTCCGCGAGGTGCAGCGCATCAAGTCCGAAGGCGACTACGAGGCCGGCAAGGCGCTTGTCGAGCGGTATGCCGTCCAGGTCGATCCCCAGCTGCACCGTGAGGTGCGCGACCGTTACTATGCACTCGGCATCGAACCTTACGGCGGCTTCGTGAACCCCGAGTTCGAACTTGTCGAAAAGGACGGCAAGGTGGTTGATGTGAAAATTTCCTATCCGGCGAACTACGTCGAGCAGATGCTCGGTTACTCGAAGGACTATTCTTTCCTGCCGAATATCAATTGACGGGCGCAGTCCCGGAAGAGAAAGCCGCCCCGAATTGTTCGGGGCGGCTCTTTTTATCGGAAAGTTCCGGCCGGGATGCTGCCGTGCTTCCGCAGGGGGCTTGCCTTGCGGAAGGGGGCTGCAACATCGCTCAGCGGTTGGTCATCCGCATGTATTCGAATTCGGCCGCCTGGCCTTCCGGCCCCTGGTAATACAATCCCGGGCGTGCTACGCGATCCCATTGCAGCAGGTCTTCGGCACCTACGGGCAGGTTCTCCACTTGTTTCCAGGCGTGTCCGTCGGTGCTGTACCCGAATGCCGCGGGGGCATTCCCCCGTACTTCGATGCGCAGGTAGACCGGCAGATGCGACCCGATCTGCCCGGAGCTGCCCAGCAGCGTTTCCCTGCCGTCCTTGTAGAGCTTCAACAATACCTCGTCGCCCTGCAATCCCCATACGAGGAGGTTCGCTGCATCCCCGTATACCGTGAGCCCGCTCCATCCTGCGTTGCGGTCGGAGAGTGCCGTTTCGAGCGTATAGTCGGGACTTACGGCCCTCAGGCAGAGCGCCGTGCCGGTTTTCACGCCCTCTTTGGGCCGGCCGCCCAGATAGAGGCGCCCGTCGGCAAGCTCGATCTCGGGCGTCGCGTAAGGATAGTTCCACGTCCACTCGGGTCGGAGCCGGTCGGCCGTGAAGTCATCTGCGAAATCGAATACGGGCTGCTGTGCCATGCCGGCAAAAGGCATCGGCTGCGTCAGGGATGCTGTTTCCCCGCCCCGGAAATGAAGCCACAGGTCATCGCCCAGGACGATCTGCTGCAACATCGGCTGGCGTCCCAGAAAGAAATTCTCACCGGCCAGATAGGCGTGGCAGAGGTAGAACATCCTCCCGTCGGGCGTCGTCGTGATGGTGCCGTGCCCGATGGACTGGACATCGCCGCCGCCGTGCAGGATCGGGTTCCCGGCGTAACGCTCGTAGGGGCCCCGCAGGTTTTTCGAGCGGGCGACCGCCACGGCGTAGTCGCTCCCAGGGCCGCAGCAGCCGTTTATGGAGTAGACGATGTAATAGTAATCGCCGATTTTCAGCCAGTGCTGCCCTTCCATGCCCTGCCGTTTGTCGTCGCGCAGCAGCGTGAAGGGTTCCCCCGCCATGCGCAGCCCGTCGTCCGAGATTTTGCAGGCCAGGAGTTCGATCGGCCTTGGGTCGAGCCCGTAGGCTTTCCACGAGATATACAGCTCGCCGGCGTCTTCCAGCACGAATGCGTCGATCGCCTCGGTGCCGTACTCGACGATCGGGCCGTGGTCGGTATAGGGGCCTTCGGGTTTGTCGGCCGTGGCGACGCCGATATACGACGTCCCGTCGGTTTTCCGGCGTGCCGTATAATAAGCGTATGTTTTGCCGTTGCGGTGGAAAAGTTCCGGGGCCCAGAACGAGGACCTCGTCCATGCGGGCTGCTGTTCGAACAGGTGCCCGATCTGCCGCCAGTTGACCAGGTCTTTGGAGCGGAACAACGGGTAGTAGGGGGCCCATTCCGACGAGGTGCCCGTCGCATAATAGGTGTTGTCTACCCGGATGACCGTCGGGTCGGCCATGTCGCCCGCAATGACCGGGTTGCGGAAGGTCGCCTGCTGGGCGCCGGCGCCCATGCAGGTCAGGAGCGAGGCTAAAAGCAATAGATGTTTCATCTGCATGAAATTTTAGGTGTGAGGGGCAGTTCTGCCGACAAATATACACAAAATTTCGGGTGGGAAATACATCGGAATTACATATGTTTGCCCTTATTCGGATGAGACGGCCTGCGTCCGGGCTCCTCCGGTTACAAACGGCAAGGCGCACCCCGCAGGGTGCGCCTTGCCGTTTCTTCGGGGAGGGACGGGATTATTCCGCAACCTCTTCGAACATGTCTTTGCCGACGCCGCAGACGGGGCAAACCCAGTCTTCGGGAATCTCTTCGAACTGCGTTCCGGGGGCGATGCCTCCGTCGGGATCGCCCACTGCGGGGTCGTATACCCACTCACAAACGGTGCAACGGTACTTTTTCATTTCTTCTGGTTTTTAATGCGTTGTTTGTTATTTTTCGTTTTTACGGGCCGTTCCGGCCTCGGTTGCAAATATAAGATCATTTTCCGGAAATACGCAATCCCCGGGCGTCTTCTGTCGACTTTTTGGCCGGATCCCGATACTATTGCGCCTGCTCTTCCTCTTCGTCGTCTTCCGCCGGGCGGTTGCCTCCGGGGGGCATAAGCTCCTCCACGAGGCGGTCGGCATCCGAACACGAGACGTACAGGCGGTCTTCGTAGATGTCGGTGATCTCCACGAAGTTTTTCCACTCCGAAGCGTAGAGTTTCACGCGTTCGAACCGCCTGAGGTCGAGGAAATGTCCGTAATAACCGAAGAACCCGCAGCCCCCGAATACCGGGAAGAACCATTTCATCCGCCGAGGGTCGACCCGGCGTACCGAGGCGATTTCGTCGCGGCGGATTTCGGTGATGTCCAGCAGGCAGCGCACCTCGACCTTCTCGTCGGTGACCACGATCCTGCGGGGGATCGACAGCGACATCAGGGCGATGAGCGCCACGATGAACGAGGTGAACCAGGCCGAGAGGTAGCCCCCTTCGTAGAGGTGGTACAACAACCAGCCCAGCAGTACGAAGACCACCAAATAGACCAGCGTCCAGTAGATCGCCCGGCGGCTGAAACGGTATTTATAGGTTTTCTCCATCCGTATCCTCCTCTGTCTTTTTGCGCCCGGCCAGCAGTGCCTCGGCGATGACCATATCTTCGGGGGTCGTGATCTTCAGGTTCGTACGCTCGCCTTCGCACAGAAATACGGCCTCGCCGGCCTGTTCCACGACCGATGCGTCGTCCGTAAATTCGGGGCGGTACTCCGCCTCGTAGGCGCGGCGCAGTATGTCGGCGCGGAATACCTGCGGGGTCTGTACGATGCGCAGGCGGCGGCGGTCGACGATGCGTGAAGCCGTGCCGTCCGTTTCGCGGTACGAATCCACGGCTTCGACGACCGGGATCGCAGTGCCGTGTTCGGCGGCTGCGGCCACCGCACGGCGGATCATGCCGTGTGAGGCCAGCGGTCGTACGCCGTCCTGTACGGCGATCAATTCCGGATCGTGCTTCAGGGCTTTCAGCCCGTTTTTCACCGAATGGAACCGCTCGTCGCCTCCCGTCGTAACCGTGTGTGCCGCGATGTCGAAGCGTGCTGCGAAGTCCTTCCAGAAATCGGCGTGCTCCGCGGGCAGCACCACGACGATCTCTGCCCCGGGCAGCGCCCCGGCGAAATTGTTGATCGTATGGGCCAGGACGGGCAGGCCGCCCAGCATCATGAATTGCTTGGGACGCGAACCTCCCATGCGGGTTCCGCCCCCGCCTGCTACGATGATGACTCCTATCTGTTGTTCCATATCAGTTTTTTTCCGAATCCGAGCGTGTTGTCGGTGAATTTCATAAAGTCGGGCGCGATCGCCCACAGGGTCAGTTCTGCCAGTACGGCATAGGGAAACCGTTTGAGGTATGCCCGCCTCGCCGCCTCGTCGGCCCTTTCGGCTTTACCGCACAATTGCAGCCCCTGGACGCGTCCCACGACCTTCGTTTCGAGGACTACCGAGGCTGCGACACACGGGTTGCGAGCCATCTGCTGCGCGTGGCGTGTCGCCATGTCCGACGTGAAGATCAGCAAATTGCGTTCCGCATCGTAGCAGTAAAATGCGTTGCTGCAATAGGGCGCTCCCTCGCCGCTCGTCGCCAGCGTCAGCACATGGTGTTTTTTCAGAAACCGTACGATTCGCGCATCGACGCCGGCTTTATGTTTGGCTTCCTGCGCCCCGGTGCTTTCCGCTGTATCCTCCGGATTTCCGGTTTTTTTCGGTATACCGGACTTTTTCCGGGGCGTTCCTGTCTGTTCCCCGGCATTCCCGGGTGCTTTGCCCGTTTCCCGGATGGCTTCCATCCTCGTCCTGCCCCCGGGCCTGTTATCGAACGGTTCCTGATCCCGGCTTTCCGGCATGTCGGCCGGCAGATGTTCCTTGCCTGTCGTTGCGGCCATTTTCCCCGTTATTTCGCTGCCTCCGGTGCTGCCGGCTGCGGGATGACGAGCGAATCGAGCTGCGTGATGCGCTCCCCGTCCTTCACGTCGCCGTTCAGTTCGGCCACGATACGGTCGCGCACGAATTCGAACGTCGCGCGGTTCTCGTTCGAGATCGGTTCGGCCGGTTCCTGGGGGATTTTCAGCGGATTGATCGGCGTGCCGTTTTTCCAGATGCGGTAGTCGAGGTGGGGGCCGGGCGAGGCGCCCGGCGAAACG
>NZ_FR893483.1:112409-113732 GCF_000435435.1 Alistipes sp. CAG:29
CCTGCGAAACGCGCGAGCCTTTCGAGATACCCTTGGCATAGCCGCTCAGGTGCAGGTAACCCGTCATCAGGTTGCCGGCATGTTTGATTTTGAGCGTGTTGCCACCGCCGCCGCCCCAGCCCTTGAAGGTCACCACACCGTCGGCTACGGCATGTACGGGCGTGCCTTTCGGCGCCGCGTAATCGACGCCCGTATGCGGCCGGTATACCTTGTAGATCGGATGCTTGCGCGCATAGGTGAACTTCGAACTGATGCGTGTGTATTTCAGCGGCGCCTTGAGCATCTGCTTGCGCAGGCTTCCGCCGTCGTATTCCCAATACTGGACTTTGCCGCCCTGCCGGAAGGGGATGGCGTAGTACTCCTTGCCGCCTTGACAGAATTTGGCGCCCCAAATGCGGCCGATGCCGGCCGAGATGCTGTCGTCGATGAAGCGCTCGTCATAGATCACCGTGAAATTGTCGCCCTTCTGGATGCCGAAGAAATCGACCGTCCACTGGTAAATGTCCTCCATTTCCGCGGCCAGCGCATAGGGCAGGTGCTCCTCCATGATCGCACCCCACAGCGACGAATTGATCGTGGCGCTCTTCTTGGTGCGGCGTACCGTGAATTCCTTTTCTCCCGTCTGGACGCTGACCGAATCCTCATGGAACCCGAACACCACGTATTGAGACATGTTGCGTTCGTAGACCAAGTAGTCCAGGTGGGGGGCATAGAGCGAATCCTCGTGGATGAAGACGGTGTATTTATGCCCGGCGCGGATGTTGCGCAGCGGGAAAATCTCTTTTGAGGCTTTGTCGAGCCTGTCGACCGTAAGGGCCGAAACGCCGTACCCGTTCAGGATTTTCCCCAGCGTTTCGCCGCTGCCCACCTCGCCCGTTTCGGTGCGGTAGTTGTCGGCGTTGATGCCGTAAACGATATTCTGCGGCGCGGCTTCTTCCTTTTCGGCCGCGGCCTGTTGCGTAGTTCTGTCGCACGCCCCTGCGGCTACGAGCAGCAGGGCGCATATCGGTAATTTAAAACTTCTCATAGACGCAAGCAAAGATATGAAAAAAACGCAGGAATCTCCAATTTTATTATTCCTTTGTCGGTCAGGCCCGAGATTTGCTTTTTTTGTTTTGTGTTCCGGAGATTTATTGCTACCTTTGAAAAATTGTATGGATAAACCGACCCGAAATGTTGAAATGCTTGCTTGCTCCTGCGGCTCTCCTCTATAAGGCGGGGGTGACTTTCCGTCACCGTCTCTTCGACTGGGGTATCCTCAAAAGCGAGAAGTTCGACATCCCGGTCATCTGTATCGGCAACATCACCGTCGGCGGTACGGGC
>NZ_FR893484.1:0-518 GCF_000435435.1 Alistipes sp. CAG:29
TTTGAAATTGGAAATAAAAGTCATTCAGACGGGCAATAAACTGCACTTTCGAAGGGTCGCGTTTGACGACAACGAACTCCTCGGCGAAGATGCGTTTGACGATAAACCGGCTGCGGTTATGTTCCAATCCTGCCTTACAAAGCATCTGCTTAAAGCGGATATTCTCTTCCGTGGTGAGTTTGAAATTATACCTGTGGACCCTGGGGTCTGTTGTTGTCGGGCGTCCGATCCTCTTTTTCGTGGTTGTCATCAGTCTGGTAGTTTAAGTGGCGTGACTCGGGAACGCCACCCAGCCTCGCAGAGCGAGCACCTTTCGTATGCCGAAAAACTTTTCGGCATACAAAGGTACAGCTCGCTGTTGTCTGGCGACAACAAAAATCCGCGCCGGAGAATCTTTGAGAGAAGTTTTGAAAATCCTCCGTTACGGTTTCCATAGCCGGGTCTGTTCCCGGTGCAATATTACAACCGTTTCGGGGCAAAAAAAAGCCATCGGTGCGGACTGGAGCGGACTGGAGCGG
>NZ_FR893485.1:0-18784 GCF_000435435.1 Alistipes sp. CAG:29
TTCGAGAAAAGGCATCACACTTTATATCCGGAAATGTTGTTTCGGCAAATTATTATTGAAAACCAGCAGGTAACCGCGGTTGTCCACCGTCGTCGAACGGTGCGCCGCGACGATTTGCAGGCACATGGCCCGGCGTTCACGCCCGTCGTAGGGGGACATGACCGCCACCGTATTCCCGGCGGCAGCCGCATCACCGACCAGCGCGAGCGTCTCCGTCCGGGACAGGCTGCGCGTCGCTATGCAGAACTCCGCATCCGCACGATTCAGGCCAAAAGTGGCGTAGCCGCAATGAATCGCCAGGTTTTGCAGCTGCACGGCGCGGCGTTCGGGCACCCCGGCCGCGAGCAGTTCACGGAACAACGCCCGGTCGCCGGGAAGCAGCGTATCGCGCATGAACACATTACGCACGACGTCGTATACGAAAGGCGAATGCACGCCGTGCCCACGGAAGAAACGGGCCCGGGAGAGCCTGTTACGCAGCTCAGTGACCCGCCCGTAAAATTTCAAACCGAGTTTATGGCCGCCGATCCCCATAACCGTTATTTTTTCAACAGCCCCGCAAGGCGCCCCGTCGAAAAGGCGATCTGGAGGTTATAACCGCCCGTATTGGCATCGAGGTCGAGCACTTCGCCCGCGAAATAGAGCCCCCGGATCTTCAGCGATTCCATGGTATAGGGGTTGACTTCGGCGCAGGAAACGCCCCCGGCCGTCACGATGGCGTATTCGAACGGCGCATAGTCCGTGATGGGGAACGTGAATCCCTTGAGCGTCTTGATAAGGCGGGTTATCTCCTCTTCGGTGAGCTTGCCGATGTAATTCTTTCCGTTGACACCGAGTTCGTGCACCAAAGTCATCACGAGCGGCTTGGGCACCAGCTTGCGCAGCAACTCGGCGAAGAACTCCGTCGGCTCCATCCCGGCTATCTCGCGGGCGATACGTTCGCGCAGTACCTCTTCGGTCAGTGCGGGTTTCAGGTCGACGACCAGTTTAACGCGGCGTTCGTCGATCAGCGCATCGACCGCATCGCGGCTCATGCGCAGCGCCACGGCACCCTCGATGCCGCGCTCGGAGAAGCCCAGTTCACCGAACTCCTCGCGCACGGGTTCGTCGTCGACATAGAGCACGGCCCTGATATTTTTCAGCAACAGACCGTCGAGGTAGCCGATCTGCGGATGCGACGAAACGAGCGGCGTCAGCGAAGGGCGCACCGGTTCGACGGTATGTCCCAGGTCGGCCGCAAAGGTGTAGCCGTCGCCCGTGGAACCCGTGGCGGGATAGGAAACGCCACCCGTGGCGACGATCACCTGCGGGCATTCCTCCTTGCGTTCGAAACCGCGCCTGTTGATATAGCGGACGCCGAAGACCTTATCACCCAGGGTCATGATCTCCGTCACGCGCGTATTATAAATGATCTTCACGCCGTTCTCGTAGCAATATTCCAACAGCGCATTGGCGATGTCCCACGCCTTGCCGCTCTTGGGAAAGACGCGTTCGCCGCGTTCGATGTCGAGCTTCACCCCGGCCTTTTCGAAGAAACGGATGGCGGCGCGGTTATTGAACTCGGCGAAAGCCTGTCCGAGAAATTCCGCGTTGGTACGTACCTGCGCGGCGAACTCCTCGGCCGGGCGGGCATTGGTGACATTACAGCGCCCTTTGCCCGTGATACGGACTTTACGGCCCGACTTGTCCATCTTTTCGATCAGCAGCACACGCTTGCCGTCGCGCGCCGCCGTACCTGCGGCCATCATGCCCGCTGCCCCAGCCCCGATGACGATCACGTCGTACGGCCGGATTTCTTTTTCTTCGATTTGTTCCATACGGCTGCAAAGATAGACAATAATTCTTTCTTTCCGGAAAAATTTTTCCTATCTTTGCGGCCGAAAAAACCGTTCTAAACAGATATGTTGAGCAGAAGATTACTCCGTATAAAGGTCGTCAAGGCACTGTTCGCCCACCTCAAATCGGGCGCCGACAACATGATGGCATCGGAAAAAACGCTGATGGCGTCCGTAGACAAGGCCTACGACCTCTATTTCCAGATCCTGACCCTCCCCGTGGAACTGACGCGCTACGCCGAACAGCGGCAGGAACTGGCCAAACAGAAAAAACTGCCGACATACGAAGACCTCAACCCCAATACCAAGTTCGTAGACAACCAGGTGATCCGCGTCATCGCCAACAGCGATGCCGTGAACGACCATGTCGCCGCCCGCAAGCTGGGCTGGGGCCGACATCCGGAGCTGATCCGTACGCTCTATACACAGCTCTCGGAAAGCGACTATTTCAAGGATTACATGCTGCGCGAGGAGCGCTCGTTCGCCGACGACCGCAAGCTGCTCGAAGATTTCTTCAAGGAGCTGCAGAGCTGCGAGGCACTGGAAACCGAGCTGGAGGAGATGTCGATCCTCTGGAGCGACGACCTGCCTTACATCGTGATGATGATCCTGCGTTCGCTCTCGGGCCTAAAACCGTCGCACACCGAGCTGAAAGTCCCCTCGAAGTTCAAGAGCGACGAAGACCCCGAATTCGTGAAGACGCTTTTCGAAAAATCGCTGGTCAACTACGATGCCTACCAGGATTACATCGAAAAGTTCACCGCCAACTGGGACGTGGAACGCATCGTGTTCATGGACAACCTGATCATCGGCACGGCCATGGCCGAACTGACCTCGTTCCCGTCGATTCCCGTCAAGGTGACGCTCGACGAGTACATCGAGATTTCGAAATACTACTCGACACCCGGCAGCAGCACCTTCATCAACGGCGTGCTGGACAAGATCGTCGAATCGCTCACCGCCGAAGGCCGCATCAGGAAAGCCGGCCGCGGCCTTATCTGAGTCCCGATGCTGCGCGGGTTGTTGTTGCTGGCGCTGGCCGTGACGACCGCGGCATGCGGCACCCGGCAGGCACGCACGGGCGAGACCGGGCGGAAAGGCCGGATTATCGCCGTCACGGACACGATCCTCGACACGGGCGGCACGGATACCGTGCGTTTCGGACGCATGCACTCGGGGGAGGTGGCCGTGCTCAGGCTCTGGATCGAAAACCGGGCATCGAAGCCCGTAGCCATCACCCGATACGACCGCAGTTGCGGGTGCACGACGCTCGGATATGATGCACAGCCCATTACGCCGGGCGATGCGCAGCAGGTGTCGCTCACCTTCGATGCGCGGGGCGAATGGGGCTGGCAGCTCAAGACGCTGGACATCGCATTCGCCGGCGGGCGGAAACCCCTGAGGCTGTTCATCGAGGCCGAAGTGGAATAAACATTTGTGTATTCGACAATATTTCGTATATTTGTTCCGTTAACGGAAATAAACACTTAAAACATAACGACGTATGATTAATTTTCTTCAGGTGCCGCCCGTAGAGCCCCAGCCGGGTTTCATGCAGCAGTACAGTTTCATCATTATGATCGGCCTCATGGTGCTGGTTTTATGGCTCTTCATGTGGCGACCCGAATCCAAGCGCCGCAAGCAGATGCAGGCATTCCGCGAAGGCCTGAAAAAAGGTGACAAGGTAATTACCGCCGGCGGCATTTACGGCACGGTGAAAGAGATCAAGGAGACAACCCTGCTGATCGAGGTGGACGGCAACGTCACGCTGCGCATCGACAAGAACATGGTCGTAGCCGACAACAGCGACCTTCAGCGCCAGTAAAAACCGCTTTCAGATATGAAAAAAGCTGCAAAAATTTGCAGCTTTTTTATTTGCAGGTTCAAATTTTTTATTTTAAATTTGCATACCTGTCCGGGAAACCCGGGCACAGTCCCAACAACATTGTCGAGGGGGGGGGGAATTTCTAAGCGCCTCTTACAGATTACCTCTTTCTCGGCAATGTTTTTTTATGCCCGTATGTCTGCAAACGATCCTGCGGGGATTTTGGCCCAAATCCGCGGCCGGCCGGCAAGGCGTCCCCAGAAAATTCGGGACAAAAAATCCTGAACGCGCAAACAAGGCAGCAGATGCAACCGGTTTTATCGTTATATTTGCATCCGGATTCTTCAACGCATACACATGACCCGACACATATCCTACCCTACCCTCGGCACCTGTTCCCGGCAGATCGACATCGAACTGGAAGACGGCATCATCCGCAATGTGACGTTCACGGGCGGCTGCCACGGCAACACGCAGGGCATAACGGCGCTCGTGCGCGGCATGAAAGCCGCCGACGCGATAGCCCGGCTGGAAGGCATCGACTGCCGCGGCAAGGGCACTTCGTGCCCCGACCAGCTGGCCAAAGCCCTCAGACTGGCGCTCTGAACCGACGCAGCTACCGTTCGGGAACGGATTTTGCACACGGAGCAGCAGATCAAAACAGAAACTCTATGTATTTCGTATGGTATCTCCTGCTCGGCTTGGCTTCCGGATGGATCGCCAACCTCATTGTCAAAGGCAGCGGCTCGGGGCTCATCGTCAACCTCGTCGTAGGGCTGGTAGGCGGCGTGCTCGGCGGCTGGCTCTTTTCGTTCTTCGGG
Source organism: Alistipes sp. CAG:29 (assembly GCF_000435435.1). NCBI lineage: Bacteria > Pseudomonadati > Bacteroidota > Bacteroidia > Bacteroidales > Rikenellaceae > Alistipes > Alistipes sp. CAG:29. Next base: position 4,482 of record NZ_FR893485.1, read on the forward strand.
CTGGTTCCGGCAGGCACGCTGGGCAGCCTGGCCACATCGGTCATCGGCGCCGTGGTGCTACTATGGATTGCCGCAGCCATCTCGCACAAGAAAATCCGTTAAACCCGCAACGATTATGGACAACATGAAAAACGGCGTACACGCCGACACCGCAGAAGCGGAAAACACGGAGACCATGGATCTCCTGGCCGGAATGCTCGATGCCTCAACGCATTGCGGCGACAACGACGAGGACGACAAGGAACCGGCACAGGCGGTCGAAGAAACTCCCGGCGAAGAATCCGCGCCCGGAAAATAATAACCGCAGGGAAAAAACCGACAGTTCTATTCAACGAGCAAAGTGTGCGGACAGTCCGCACACTTACCGTATCCAGCATACTGGGCAGAAGCAGGACGAAGGAGGATTCAGGCGAATAATACAACAAACATAATCCCGCATTGATAGTCAATGCGGGATTGTTGAGCTGCCAGGACTCGAACCTGGAACGACAGAACCAAAATCTGCTGTGTTACCATTACACCACAGCTCAATCCGTTGCTCGAGAGCGGGACAAAGATAAGCAAAAAATCGCAATTTACAACCGGAAAACAGAAAAATGCCCGACTCTTGCAGGGGTGCAAGAAAGAATTTCATTACTTTTGCACGCATGGAGCCGACAAGCCGGACAACGGGCCGGCAGGCGCCCTGCTGAAACAAAAACGAAAAATACGATACGGTATGATCCTGACAATGATCCTGCTCTTCGTGGTGGGCTACGCCTTCATCGCGCTGGAGCACAAAGTTAAGGTCGACAAATCGGCCATCGCACTGCTGATGTGCGGAGCCATATGGACGATCTTCAGCCTCTGGGGGCACGATGAGAATATCAGCCACGACATGGTCGACCACCTGGGCGACACGTGCGAGATACTGGTGTTCCTGATCGGCGCCATGACGATCGTCGACCTGATCGACTCGCACGGCGGTTTCAACGTCATCACCGACCACATCAAGACCCGCAACAAGCACAAGCTGATGTGGCTGCTGGCATTCATCACCTTCTTCATGTCGGCGGCGCTGGACAACATGACCACCACGATCATCATGGTGATGCTCCTGCGGAGGATCATCGCCGACCAGAAGGAGCGCTGGATCTACGCCAGCCTGATCGTCATCGCGGCCAACAGCGGCGGCGCCTGGTCACCGATAGGCGACGTGACGACGATCATGCTGTGGATGCGGGGCAACGTCACCTCGACGGCGCTGATGGGGACGCTCTTCGTACTCTGTATCGTCTCGGGCGTCATCCCACCGTGTATCGTCTCGGTCGTCATCCCGACGGCGATCGCCATCCGGTATATCCGCAACGAGGACGCGGCACCGGTGGACGAGAGCACGTTCGAAGCGGAACTGCCCGCGGGCGTGGGCCAGCGCCTGAGCAAATTCATCCTCATCACGGGTGTATTGAGCCTGTTGTTCGTACCCGTGTTCAAGAGCATCACCCACTTGCCGCCCTACATGGGCATGATGGTCTCGCTGGGTGTGATGTGGGTTCTGACGGAGATCATCTACGACCGCAAGCGCGGCATCGAGGAGTCGATCAAATGCCGCGTGACGAAGGTGCTCAAGCATATCGACATGCCGACGATCCTCTTCTTCCTGGGAATCCTGATGTCGGTGGCGGCGCTGGAAACCGCAGGTGTACTGACCGACGTGGCGAACTGGCTCGACAAGCAGGTACATGAAGTGTTCACCATAGCGGGCGTCATCGGCATCCTGTCGTCGGTGATCGACAACGTGCCGCTGGTCGCCGCCTGCATGGGCATGTACCCCGTGATGGACACGGCTGCGGTGGCCGCGAGCGCCGACCCGGCCTACATGCAGTCGTTCGTGCAGGACGGGTTGTTCTGGCACCTGCTGACTTACTGCGCCGGGGTGGGCGGAAGCCTGCTGATCATCGGCTCGGCAGCCGGCGTGGTGGCGATGGGGCTCGAAAAGATCAATTTCGGGTGGTATTTCAAGAAGATCACCTTGCTGGCCTTCGCAGGCTATGCGTCGGGCATCCTGGTGATCCTGCTCGAACACCTGCTGGTCGGGCTCTGACCGGCAGCGGAAACGGAATAACGGGCGCGGGGGCAATGCCCCCGCACCCGTTATATATAAAAATCCGGCCAGCCGGCCGGGTGTCCCCCACCTACGTCAGCGGACTTTGGCCATGAATTTCTCACGATCCACGACGTAACGGACGTGCACGCCCTCTCCGATCATCCCTTCGGCATCGCGGGCGCCGACGTTGAAGGTCAGCTTGCGCCCCTCGACACCGGTCAACACGGCCGTGGCGGTGATTTCGGCACCCAACCCCGAAGGCTTGATGTGCGTGACGTTCATCTCCGCCCCTACGGTCGAAGAGCCTTCTGGCAGAGCCGCAGCAACGGCCGTCATAGCGGCATGCTCCATAAGCGCCACCATCGAAGGCGTGGCAAAAACCCCGAGGTCGCCCGACCCCATCGTCGCGGCGGTATTTGCGGCCGTAACCGTCGTCCGGCTCTGCGCCGACAATCCTTTTTCCAATATAATATCCATTTTGCGTAATACGTTTATCCGATAAATAATTACATTTGCAGTGGCCGTGCAGGCTGCGTACGGAGGAGAGCTCCGACCCGCCGCCGGATTTGTCCGCGGCAAAGATAATGCAAACCGGGCTCAAAGGCAAACCCGCGGGCAATGCACAAGGCACGGCCTGCCCCGCGAAAGTCCGCCGTTCGCAAAGATAACGATTTTCACCGAGATGAAAAAGTGGCTCCTGATTCTGGTAATGCTGACCGCCGTGTCCCCCGGGGTACGTGCGCAGGGAGGCCACGGTTTCTGGCACCAGGAATGGACGGTGGAAAAAGGCGACTCGGTACCGTTGGTACACATCCTGCCGGTCTACGTGTTCAGCCGCCCCGTCGACCTGCGCCGTTACCGCAAGCTGGTCGACGCCGTGAAGAAGGTCTACCCCATCGCCAAGGTCGCGAAAGCCAGGATGGCCGACATGGAAGAGGAATTATGCCGCCTGCCGACCAAAAAGGCGCAGAAGGAGTACATCAGGCAGGTATACCACCAGATCAAGGACGAATATACGCCCGTGCTGAAACACATGACCCGCACGCAGGGCAAGGTGTTGTTGAAGCTGATCGACCGCGAAACCGAATATACGGCCTACGAGGTGCTCAAGGAGTTCCGGGGCGGATTCGTAGCGGGGTTTTGGCAGGGCGTATCGCGGATTTTCGGGCAGAACCTCAAATCGCAGTACGACAAGGACAACGAAGACAAGATGATCGAGCAGATCGTAATTTACTACGAAGCCGGCCTGCTGCGGTAGGCAAACCGGGATAAACCCGAGCCGTTACTCGAATTTGTTATAAAGAACGACGGGACGCTCGCGGCGTACGCTCATCGAGGGGAACCAGATGTCACCGGCCGTGAGTCCGCATTTCTCCACCGCCTCGAGCGAGTACTCCAGACGTCCGAAGTCGGCGTCGACGTTGTTGGTGCCGAACGTGAACTTTATTCCGCGCTGCTTGGCCCGGCGGATGATGTCGAAGCTCGGGATACGATAGCGGGCGTTGATCTCCAGGGCGATGCCATAGCGCTCCAGCACATCCAGTACGCGGTCGACGCGCGCGTCAGTCCAATACCTGTCGTAATCGGCCTGCATGTCGTCGGGCAGGTAGGTCGGGTTGGCGTAGATGTCGGCCGGCTCGTTGGTGAGTATCTTCACCGTCTGGTCGACCAGATGATCCATATACTGTTCTTTCGTCACGCCGTCGTAGTGCACCTCCTCGGGCCGGTAGATGCGCGAATTGCGTCCCTTGTGGTCGATGATGGTCATGGCATCCGTGAACAGGTAGTCGAATACACCGAGGGCCTTCTGCGAGAAGGTCGCCGTCCACTTGCGGCCCTCGCCCTGTACGCCACGCAGGAAAGGCATCCGCCTCACTTCGTCGAAATAGGCATAGACCTCCCCGTCGTCGGCCAGCATCCGGCCGATACCGCCTTCCCCGGCATTGGGCGCCACACCGTAATTGATACCGTAGTTCATCGACATGGCGTGCGCCTGTTCCTTGGTCAGGCCGCCCTTCAGGTGTACGTGGTAGTCGATGACGGGAAAATCGCGCTGCTGGAAGCGGATCACGCCGTCGGTGCGTTCGTCCACGGGCGGCAGTGTGTCGGCCTCGTTGCGCGCCTGTGCGCCGAGGCGCTCGATTGCAAGGTTGCGGAACGCGACTTCGCCCTGCACGCCGCGCAGCGCGATCGCGCCGTGCCCCAGCAATTGCCGGGCATGTCCTTCGGTGCGGTAGGGATGTTCGGGTTCCGTATAGCAGACCACTTCGGTAGTGTCGATGCGGACGACGATGTTACGGCCGCGCACAGAAACCTCGAAGCCGAACCACTCGCCGTCCTCGGCCAGCGAGCGGTAAAGGTTGCGCACGGAGGCGAGCGAACCGCTCTTGCGTGTCCCGTCGATGGCTCCGTTGCGGAAAACCACCTCGTAGCCCGACTCGCCGTCGGTGTGGAAGAGCAGCGCCGCCTGGGCACCGGGCTGCGTGAGGGCTTCCCCCGTAAGGCGGAAGTTACCGTAGTCGCCTGCAGCCAGGAGCGTCCGGCCCGCCGTTACGGCTGGGGACGGGGTGCGGATCTCGCGTTCCCCGTCGTGCCACCGGTCGAGCGGCCGGGCAGCGCCGTTGTTTTCGCAGGCGGTGAACGCGGCAAGGGACAAGAGTGCCGCGGCAATCGTAGTCCCGATACGCGGGACAGGGTTCAAATGGCAAAAGAGGTTGCTCATAGCTTGGATTTTGTAATAATGCGGTTCCGGTTCGGACAGGCCGCCCGGCCTATGTGTACGTCAAACTTATCTCAGTCGTTGCTTGCTATCAAATATGCCCATGCAAAAATACACACTTTGTTGGAAAAGTACGGAATGACGCACACCGTTTTATTTCGGACAGCATGAATTTCGGGAATCCCGGCAGCAAATAGGCTCAGAAATTGAACGACAGGCCAACGCCCAGCTCCATGTAGGAACGCCCCGGACGGTAATCTCCGTAGGCGAACCCGAAATTGTCGGTCAGGTAACAATGGTAGGTGAAATCGCCGTAGAGGTTGAACCGCCAGATGGGGATGATAAGCCGCACCCCGAGGTCATAGGTACAGCTGAAACGGTGCTTGACGAGGAAATTTCCGGAGTAGGGCTCGCGGCTGAGCGGGCCCAGCATCATGCCCGGCGTAAAACCCGTATGCGCTTCGAACTGCTTGGGAATGATCGAAAGCAATGCCGCGGCGACCCACGACCCGGCCTCGCCGTCGCCCGGGAAAACCAGCCCCCGTATACGTTCCGTGCGCCAGGTGAATTGCATCGGGATCGAATAATAGTCGCAGACTTCGTCGTCGAAAAACAGGTTCAGCCCCGTGCGGAAACCTATATTATAATAGTTGTACCGGGCGTAGTCGATGCTGATCGCCTCGAATTCCGGGCCACGGCCGTCCCCCATGAAAAGCTGTGCGCTGTACCGCACCCCGATCTCATTGCCGGACGGCAACCCCTTGGGGGTGCGCCACTGGTTCATATTCTGGGCTGCCCCGCTGACGCAATACAGAAGCGCGAGGAGTGCCGCAAAAACTGGTTTCTTCATAATTTACAGGTTGCTTCTGTCCGCAAAGGTAACAGAATAAGGCCGCCGTCCAAACATTATTGCAGGAAAATGCAGGGCACACGGCCATGCGCCCTGAAAATAGCCGCAACCCTTGCTCTTTGTGAATTATTCGTTATCTTTGTGGGCAAAATTTCGCTGAGCCATGTTTGAAAATTTAACGGATAAACTCGAACGGTCATTCAAAATCCTCAAGGGCGAGGGGCGCATCACCGAGATCAACGTAGCGGAAACGCTCAAGGAGATCCGCCGTGCGCTGATCGACGCCGACGTCAACTACAAGGTCGCAAAATCGTTCACCGACCAGGTGAAGCAGAAGGCGCTGGGACAAGACGTACTCAAGGCGGTGAAGCCCGGGCAGATGATGACCAAGATCGTACGCGACGAGCTGGCCGAACTGATGGGCGGCACGGCCACAGACATCAGGCTGGAGGGCAACCCGGCCGTGATCCTGATCGCGGGTCTGCAAGGCTCGGGTAAGACCACCTTCTCGGGCAAGCTCGCGGCATTCATCAAAAGCAAGAAAGGCCGCCAGGTACTGCTGGTGGCAGGCGACGTATACCGTCCCGCGGCCATCGACCAGCTGAAGGTGCTCGGCGGGCAGATCGGAGTGGAGGTCTACACCGAAGAGGGGAACAAAAACCCGGTGCAGATCGCCGAGAACGCCATCAAATACGCCCGTCAAAACTCGTTCAACGTCGTAATCGTCGATACGGCGGGCCGTCTGGCCGTGGACGAGGCGATGATGCAGGAGATCACGGCCATCAAGGCGGCCGTGAAGCCTTCGGAGACACTCTTCGTAGTGGACGCCATGACGGGCCAGGACGCCGTGAACACGGCCAAGGAGTTCAACGACCGGCTCGACTTCGACGGCGTGGTACTCACCAAGCTCGACGGCGACACCCGCGGCGGCGCCGCGATCTCGATCCGCTCGGTGGTCAGCAAACCGCTGAAATTCATTTCGAGCGGCGAGAAGATGGACGCCCTGCAGGTGTTCCACCCCGAACGTATGGCCGACCGTATCCTCGGCATGGGCGACGTCGTATCGCTGGTGGAGCGTGCGCAGGAGCAGTTCGACGAAGAGGAGGCACGCCGCCTGAAGAAAAAACTGGTCAAGAACCAGTTCAACTTCAACGATTTCATCGGGCAGATCCAGCAGATCAAAAAGATGGGCAACCTGAAAGACCTCGCGGGAATGCTTCCCGGCGTAGGCAAGATGCTCAAGAACGTTGACATCCCGGACGACGTGTTCAAGCAAACCGAGGCGATCGTCTCGTCGATGACCCCGGCCGAGCGCGAGCATCCCGAAATCATCAACGCACGCCGCCGCGAACGCATCGCCAAGGGCAGCGGTACGACGATGGCCGACGTGAACCGCCTGATGAAGCAGTTCGAGGATACCCGCAAGATGATGAAGGCCGTAGCCGGCGGCAACATGAAGATGCCGAACATGCCCGGAAGACGCCGATAACCAACAGATTGCAAGTAAACCACAATCCCTCATTCGGAATGGGGGATTTTTTATGCGGTAGTTTTTAGGGCCCGATACGAATTTTTCATCACTTTTTCATAGCAAAACAGTTAAAAATTATTACCTTAGTACACGCAATACTTCAAATCTCACTTTTTCTAATTTAATCACACCCACATGATGCAATTATCATTTTGGAAAAGATTACTCTGCGCGGCGCTCACCCTCGCGCTGGGAGTAACACTGGCAGCCTGTTCGGACGACGACACGAAGGACGACAAGCTGATCCCTGAAATCGAGGTTACCCAATCGTTGACGTTCGATTGCACGGAAACCCAGACGAAAAACCTCGAAATCGAGCTTAACGGAAAGCTCAACTGGCAGATCAAAGCCGACGCATGGATCGAGCTGTCGCAAACCAGCGGCAAAGGTTCGGCAACAGTAGCCGTAACCGTCCCCGCGAACGCCACTTCGCGTACGGGTACCATCACCGTAACGGCCACCGGTTACATGGGCGCCACCGACACGGGCACGTGCTCCGTAAGGCAGATCAAGGAAGGTGAAACGAATACGAATGTTGCGGAACTCCGCAGGCTCATCATGGCAACCAACCCCACTGCCGATGGAAAAGAACTGACGGACGCGATCAGGGCCATGACGCTGTGCGGTATCGTAGTCTCGGACAAGGGGGGGGGGAAACCAGCAGCCCTTCATCGTAATCCTTGCCGACGATACACAGGATGCCGGTGCCGGCCTCGCGCTCTCGATCAGCCAGTCTAACAACATCTTCGAGCGCGGCGACATCGTCGAAGTATCGCTCAGCGACGCATCGGCACAACTCTTCAGCGGTCTGCTGCAGGTTTCGACCCACAACGAGCCCATGCTCGTGGGGCAGACCGAACCGCTGGCCCCGATCGCCATCACCGCAGACAAAGTCGCGCAGTACGAATCGCAATACGTAAAGATCGAAAACACGCAGCCCGAAGCGTCGGAATCGGGCACCTGGAACAGCGACTCGAACAAGGGCAATGTTTCCATGGAGACCAAGGACGGAAAGTCCTACAAAATCCGCACCCTGCAAACCGCATCCTATGCACAGGATGCCATCCCGACCGACAAGAGCGGTTCCATCGCAGGTATCGCGGGCATCTACAACGGCACACTGCAAATCCTGCCCTGCAACGGTGACGACATCCAGCTTGCCGAAGCTCGTTTCACGGTACAGGGCAACAAGGCTACGCTGGCCGAAGTGCTCGAAGCCGGCGCCGGCTCGGCATTCGAAGTCGAGGGCGTGAGCGTCATCGCCGCCAACGAGCAGGGCGTTCTCCTCCAGCAGGACGGTGCACGCATCTACGCATTCAAGGGCGAAGCCCACGACCTGGCCGTCGGCGACGTGGTCACCGTGTCGGGCAAAACCGAGTCGCGCAACGGCCTGCTGCAATTCGGCAAGGGTTGCAGTTTCACCAAGACCGGCCACCAGGATATTACCCAGCCGCAGCCCGCGGCATTCTCGGCAACGGAAATCGAAGCCTACATGAAAAACCCCGAGGTGGAATACGTGACCTACAAGGGTACCGTCCTCGTATCGGGCAACTACGTCAACGTCGAGATCGACGGCACTTCGGTGCAGGGCAGCCTGGACTACATGAGCGACGATTTCAAGGAGAAGTACAACAGCCACAACGTGACCATCACCGGCTGGCTCTTCGGCTCGTACAAAACCTATATGTACACCATCCCCGTGGAGGTCAGGGACGAGGGCGAATTCGAAGAGGAAGTTCCCGACGGGGCGATCTTCTACAGCACCTTCGACAAGGAACTTTCCTCACAGTCTTTCGACACGAGTTCGGGATGGCCGTACCTCGACCAGTTCGAGGGCTGGATCAACCACAAGGGTTCGGGTATCGCCGCTGTAACCTACGACTACAGCAGCATGTCCGTACGTACGAACCAGTCGTCGAAAGGTTCGCTTTCGCTCTACGACGGTTCGGGCAAGAACAACATCTTCTTCTCGTCCGTTCCCACCTATTTCACGATCCAGAAGATCGCGGTAACGTCGCAGAACCTCAAGCTCTCGTTCGGCGCACAGCGCTATGCACAGGGCGCCACCAACACGTTCATCAAGTCCGACTTCGTGGTGCGCCTTTCTTCCGACGGGCAGCTCTGGTCGCAGGCGCTCGACTACGATTTCGGCAGCGTAGCGGACGAACCGGGTGAGTGGCGTCTCGCAACGGCAGACTTCACCCTGCCGGCAGGCACCAGCACGCTCTACATCAAGTTCGAAGCCAAGATGGGCAGCGTAAACCGTATCGACGACGTATTGCTGATCCCGGGCAACGGCGGGCAGGTGATCGAGTTCGGTAAGGAAGAGGAGACACCGCTTTCGACGATCGCCCAGGTGCTGGCCGGCCCCATTGACGATGTCTACAAAGTCGAGGGCCAGGTGATCGGCACCCACTCGAAGGGCTTCCTCGTGAAGGACGCCACGGGTACGATCCTCGTATTCAAGAAGAACCACGGCATGACCGTCGGCGACAAAGTCACCGTCGAAGGCGCAACGTCGGAATACGGCGGCATGAAGCAGTTCGGCGAAACGTCGGAACTCACCAAGAACGGCTCGGGAAGCTTCACGCAGCCCACCCCGACGGATTTCGGGGCAGCGCAGTTCGACGCCTATGTCAACAACCCGACGATCCAGTATGTAAAATACGAAGGCAACCTCAGCTCGTACCGCGACCAGATTTATCAGTGGCACTATAATGTCGCCGTGGAGGGTACGAATGTAGTCGGCTCGATCGCCTACCCCAACAGCGACCTGAACATCGAAAATTTCGTCGACCGCAAAGTCATCATCACGGGCTACACCGTCGGTGTTTCGGGGACGGATACCAAATACCTCAATACGCTGACCACGTCGATCGAATTCGCAGAACAGGAGACCATGCCCGACGAGAGCCAGGCCATCACGGTGAAAGAACTCAACGCCAAACTCGCCACGATGAATGCGGGCGATGCGCTGGGCGAACTGATCGCCGTGAAGGGCTATGTGGCGGCCAACAACGAAGGAGGAAACTTCTACCAGCTCATTTCGCTGGTGGACAACACCGGCGAGGCCAACACGGGCATCATCATCAAGGGCAGCGACTACACCGAGAAAGACCTGCCTGTGGGCACGAAAGTGATCGTCAGCCTTAAATACGCCAAGTACGACATCAACAATGACCTGCCGCAGTTGAGGATGGCGACGATCTTCCCCACTCAGGAGAAGGTAACGATGAAAGTCCCCCAGATCACCGTTTCGCAGGCAGGAGATTACGTTGGCCAGTATGTGACGGTAAAGAACCTCACCCCGGCGGCAAATTCGACGACCTGGGTCGTGAATAAGAAGACCACTTCGGTCAACTTCACCGACGACGCCGAACTGCCGATGGTGGCACGTACGACCAATCACGCCGTATTCGCCAACGAAGCTATCGCAATAAAGAAGGCGGATCTGAGTGGTATCATGGAGATATACAAGGGGGGCTATCAGATCTTCCCCAACAGCATGGAGGACGTTGCAGGCTTCAAAGTCGAGTAACACGGCACAATCCATCCGTTTGTAAGAAAATCCCTGCGAGCAGCAACCCGCAGGGATTTTCCGTTTCAAAGAGGGGCCAAGGCCGGGGGGGGGCTGAAGATTTAAGAGCGGTTTACAGCATGGAATTGAAAAATAATCGCTAAATTGTACCGGGAAACCCAACCCGGAAAACCACATGAAAAAATTACTCCTGCTGTTGCTGGGGATCGCTTCGATCCCGGCCGCCTTCTCCCAGGGCGGGAGCGGCATCGACTGGGCCGCCGACCTGGATTACCTGGCCAGCGAACTGCCCGCGAAACATTGCAACCTCTTTGCGAAATACGACAAAGCGCAGTTCGAGACCGCAATCGGCGCGATCAAGGCTTCGGCCGGGGAGGCCGGAGATTTTGCTACGGCGCTCAAAACCCAGCAGCTGATCGCCAGGCTGGGCGATTCGCACACCATGCTATATTTCAACCAGCTGATGAACCGGCAGCAGATACTGCCGCTCGGGCTGCTCTGGGTTTCCGACGGGCTGTACGTCATACAGACGGCCGAGGAAAACAAAGAGTTGCTGGGGCACCGGCTCACAGCGGTCGGCAAGGCACCGGTAGAAACCGTAATCGACAGCCTGAGCACCCTGTTCACGGTCGACAACGAAGCAATGGTAAAATCCATGATTCCCCAATTGTTCCCGTCGTTACAGCTCCTGGAATATTTCGGGTTCGCACACAACGGGCAGGCGGAACTCACGCTGGACGGAGACAAGACCTATACGCTCAAACCGTCCGATCCGCAGCGGGCGGGTCGGGCCGCCTTCCAGCCCGATTCCCTGCCCTTTGCGATCGCGGAAAGGAACGTGCTTTTCACGGATCGCTATTTCCCCGAGGAAAAAATATACTATATCCTCTACAACTCCTGCTGGGGGCGTGAAAGCGAGGCGGAGTTCAAGAGCCGCGAGAAAGCCGCGTCGCTGCCGTCGTTCACGGAATTCGGCCAAAAGGCGTTCGGCATATTGCAGGGCAACCCCGTCGGGAAGATCATTTTCGACATGAGGAACAACGGCGGAGGGAACTCGGCACAGGGGACGGCATTCATCGAAAGGCTGGCCCGGTTCCTGGAACAGCACCCCGGCATAAAAACCTATGTCGTCATCGGGCGAAGCACATTCTCCTCGGCCATCCTGAATACGATGGATTTCAAGCACCTGACCGATGCGGTCGTAGTCGGCGAACAGACCGCCGGCAAACCCAACCACTTCGGCGAGGTACGGAATTTCCAGCTCCCGGGATCGAAGCTGACAGTCGCCTATTCGACCAAATATTTCCGGCGTACGGACGAAGAGGCAGACACGATCACCCCCGACGTCAGGATCGAAATGAGTTTTACGGATTTCACGAAAGGCATCGACCCGGTGTACGAATGGATCAAGGCACAATAGGCTGCGCGGGCGGTTTACTCCGTCCAGCCGTTATGCCGGACGTTCGCCGGGTTCCACTTCTGCTTGGGCTCAGGATTGTCCGCAGGATAGCCCACCGGAATCAGGTTGAGCGGAACGACATCGGAGGGAAGCCCCAGCACGCGCCGCACGGCCTCTACCCGTTCGCCGCGGGGATAAACCCCAGTCCATACGGCTCCCAACCCCAGGGCATGGGCCGCAAGGAGCAGGTTTTCCGAGGCCGCCGAGGCATCCATCACCCACCAGTCGCCGGAAGCCCCCGGATTGCGCGACAAGTCGCCGCAGACGACCACGGCCAGGGGTGCCCGGGCGGCCATCTTCGCAAAGGGCAGCGCCCCGGCGAGTTCGCGTAACAGCTCCCGGTCGTCCACGACAACGAAAGCCCACGGCTGACGGTTCACGGCCGAGGGCGCGGCCATCGCAGCCCGCAGCAGCAGTTCGACCGTATCGGCACCGACCGGGCAATCCCGGTAGGCCCGGATGCTCGTCCGGGTCATAATCACATCGAGGGGGCTCCGCTTGCCGGACTCCCCGGCCGGGGTGCGCTCCCCGGCCGACAGCCACCATACCAGCAACGCGGCCAGCACGGCACCGGCGCAGAAAAAGAGGATTTTCGTCCTGTTCATAATTTTCCGTTATATCGTGTCCCGGCAAATATACGGGAAAAATCGTAAAAAGCACCGCACACCGGTCAAACGACCGTATCGGCGGGTAAATTAATCGACCGGGCGTTTGCAGGGGTCTTTTTTTATCGCTACCTTTGTCCGGATCATATCCCAAAAGGAAAATGCACAAATCGGGCTTTGTAAATATCATCGGAAACCCCAACGTCGGCAAATCGACACTCATGAACGCATTGGTCGGCGAAAAGTTGTCGATCATCACGTCGAAGGCGCAGACCACGCGCCACCGGATCATGGGGATCGTCTCGAGCGAGGATTTCCAGATCGTCTATTCCGATACGCCGGGCATTCTGAAACCCAGCTACAAATTACAGGAGTCGATGATGAAATTCGTGACGGGCGCCGTGGCCGACGCCGACGTCATACTCTATGTCACCGACACCGTGGAGCGGGGGGAACGCTCGGCCGAAATCATCGACCGCATCCGCCAGAGCGGCGTTCCGGCCATCGTGGTCATCAACAAGATCGACCTCACGACGCCCGAGGCACTCGAGGCACTGGTCGACAAATGGCAGGGGGAGTTGCCCGAGGCACGCATCGTACCGGCATCGGCCAAGGAGAATTTCAACATCGAAGGGTTGTTCAAGACCATCCTCGACCTGCTGCCCGAAGGCCCGGCCTTCTATCCGAAGGATACACTGACGGACAAGACGCTGCGGTTTTTCGCCTCGGAAATCATCCGCGAGAAAATCCTCAGGTTCTACGACAAGGAGATCCCCTACTGCTGCGAAATCGAGATCGAAAGCTACAAGGAGGAGCCGGCGATCGACCGCATCGCCGCAACGATCTATGTCGCCCGCGACTCGCAGAAAGGCATCCTGATCGGGCATAAGGGCGAGAAACTCAAACGGGTCGGGCAGGCCGCGCGCGAGGACATGGAGCAGTTCCTCGGCAAAAAGGTTTTCCTGCAACTGTTCGTCAAAGTGAATGACGACTGGCGCAACAACGAACGCCAACTGCGCCGTTTCGGGTACGAATTGGAATAAACCGGAATAATAAACCGCCCGAAAAGGACGTTAATGGGACAAGTGAGTCGGAAATTGAAAAAATACATCCTCGGGATCGCACTGGGCATCGCACTGATGTGCGGGAAGGAATCGTATGCGCAGTACAACCGGGAATATTTCTTCTGGGTGGGACGTTCGTGCATGATGAACAACGACTACCAGGAGGCCATCCGGACGCTCAACACCCTGCTGCGGTTCGACGAGGATGCCTTCGAAGGCTATTTCCTGCGCGGCATCGCCAAATACAACCTCGACGACCTGCTGGGCGCCGAGGCCGATTTCTCGACCGCCATCCGGCTCAACCCCGTATACACACAAGCCTATACCTACCGCGCGATCACGCGTTCGCGGCTGGGTAATTACGATGACGCCCTGCAGGACTTCCGCGAGGCGATCGACCTGCGCCCGGATCTGCCGGGCCCCTATTACAGCCGCGGCGTGACACGGCTGC
>NZ_FR893485.1:18795-19950 GCF_000435435.1 Alistipes sp. CAG:29
GGCTGCTGAACCAGCAGTTCAAGGAGGCCATCGACGATTTCGACAAGTTCATCCGCCAGGAGAACAAAGTCGCCGACGCCTTCATCTGCCGGGGCCTGAGCTACCTGCACCTGAAGGATACGGTACGCGCCTACGACAATTTCAACACCGCCATCCGCACGAACCGCGAGAACCCCGGCGGATACAACCGCCGCGGCGGACTCTACATGGAGCAGAAACGCTTTGCGGAAGCCGAAGCCGATTTCAACAAGGCCATCGAATGCGATTCGGCCTACCTGCTTTCGTATTTCAACCGCGCACTGGTCTACTCGGACACCAACCGTCCGATGCTGGCCCTCGCGGATTTCGACAAGGTGATCCAGCTAGATTCGACCAATTCGCTGACCTACTTCAACCGTGCCATGCTGCGCACGCAGATAGGCGACTACAACCGTGCGCTGGACGACTACGACAAGGTGGCGCTCTATTCGCCCAACAACGTGCTGGTCTACTACAACCGCGCAGGGGTCTATGCCCAGCTGGGCGAACTGGAGAAGGCGATAGACGACTACTCCTCGGCCATCAAGCTCTACCCCGATTTCGCCAACGCCTATATTTACCGCGGCCGTCTGCGCGAACTGCTGCGCGACCCGCAGGGCGCGAAGAAAGACCGCGACACGGCCCAGAAGAAGATTGCGGAGTACCGCTCCCGCCTGAGCGACAGCACCTACTCGATCTATGCCGACACGACGCAGCGTTTCGATCGCCTGTTGTCGTTCGACAGCAAATTCTCGGGCGGCAGCTTCGACCGCATCACGGGCCACAACGGCGGCCACGAGGAGATGCGCCTGCTGCCGCTGTTCAAGTTCACGCTGATGCGTCCCGACACCGTGCCAACCGTGGAACGCTACCACGTACAGCGCGTCGAGGACTTCAGGAAACGGGTGGACAACGAATACCTCACCCTTTCGTGGCGCGAAAGCAATATCCCGGCCGACACGCTGGTGATGCTCGACAAGCAATACGTCGAGGAGCTCAAGTCGGATCGGGCATCGTGGACGGTGCTCTTCGAACGGGGTGTCACGCAGTCGCTCATCAAGCAGTATACCAATGCTGTAAATACCTTCTCAGCGGCCATCGAGCAGAATCCGAGCAACCCGTTCCTCTACCTGAACC
>NZ_FR893485.1:19961-20444 GCF_000435435.1 Alistipes sp. CAG:29
TTCCTGTACCTGAACCGCTCGACGACGCGCGCCGAGATGATCGACTTCATCTCGTCGATCGACAACTCCTACCAGCGCATCACGATCGACTCGGATCCGGCCAACCGGCTGAACAACAACAGCAAGCGCACGTACAGTTACGACGAGGCGGTGGCCGACCTGAACAAGGCCATCAAGCTCTTCCCCGACCTGGCGTACAGCTATTACAACCGCGCCAACCTCAAGGCCCTGTCGGGAAGCCTGCCCGAAGCGTTCGAGGATTACTCGAAGGCCATCGAACAGAACCCCAATTTCGCCGAGGCATATTACAACCGCGGCATCATACAGATATTCATGAAGGACACGCGCAAAGGGTGTCTCGACATTTCGAAGGCCGGCGAGCTGGGTATCGTCGAGGCTTACGAGGTGCTGAAACGATACGCGCCGTTAGAAAAGTAAGCTAACTCAAAAACAAATAATTACGAACTATATTAAAAAATGCGG
>NZ_FR893486.1:0-1017 GCF_000435435.1 Alistipes sp. CAG:29
AGCCGACCATGACGGCCGCGAGCGTCGCCGCCACATGGGCGCTGCTCAGCCCGAAGATCACCGTACGCTGGTCGTTCGAGAGCCGGAAGGTCTTTTGCGTGAAATAGGCCGCGAGGAATTTCGCGAGCGTAATCAGGGCGATCATCACCAGCGCCACTTCGATGCTCTCCCAGTCGCGGAAGAACGCCCGGTAGTCGATGAGCATGCCCACGCCGATCAGAAAGAAGGGGATGAAGATGGCGTTTCCCACGAATTCGATCCTGTTCATCAGGGGCGAGGTGCGGGGGATCTGGCGGTTGAGGGCCAGTCCCGAGAGGAAGGCGCCGATGATCGGCTCCAGCCCGGCCATGTGGGCGAGGTAGGCTCCCAGGAATACCATCGCCAGCACGAAGATATACTGCGATACGCTGTCGCTGCAATGTTTGAAGAACCAGTGCGCCAGCAGCGGGAACAGGAACAGGATGATGCCGATCGAGAGCAGTACCGAGGCGCTGAGCCTCCACCAGAATGTTTCGTCGACATTGCCCGTGGCCATCCCGACGATGACCGTGAGCAGCAGCAGGGCGAGCGTGTCGGTGATGACCGTGCCGCCGACCGCGATCGTGACGGCCTTGTCGCGCGAGATGCCGAGTTTGCTGACGATGGGGTAGGCGATGAGGGTTTGCGAGGCGAAGAGCCCGGCCAGCAGGATCGAGGAGTAAATCGGGAAGCCCAGGATGTAATACCCGGCCAGGATGCCGAGCCCGAGCGGCACGCAGAAGGTGTAGAGCCCGAAGATGAGGCTGCGCCAGCTGTTTTTCTTGAAATCGGACATGTCCATGTCCAGCCCCGACAGGAACATGATGTACAGGAGGCCGGCCGTTCCCGAGAGGATGATGCTGCTATCGCGCAGAACCAGGTTCAGGCCGTGGGGGCCGATCACCGCACCTGCGATGATGAGCCCCAGCAAATAGGGGATTTTGAGTTTGTTCAGTAACAACGGTGCCGCCAGAATGATAACCAGGATCAGCAGGAATT
>NZ_FR893486.1:1031-36980 GCF_000435435.1 Alistipes sp. CAG:29
ATCAGCAGGAATTTCAGGATCGGGTCTTCGAGCGGCAACGTTATGGGGAATGCGGTCATTAACATTGTCGGATCTGTTTAGTCTGAGGACAAAGATAAGAAAAAACAGATAATACGCAAGTCGCCGGCGACGTTTGTATCGTAAAAAAATCCAGCAGGGATTCCGTGGCGTACGGGGAGGCGGTGCCGTGCCGATTCGGGCGTGCAAGTTGCAGTAAGGGGTGAAAAAAACGGGTCGATGTTTCGCGTTTCGCCAAAAAAACGTAACTTTGAAAAATCGTATGGATAAAAAATCGTCGCCGATGCGTGTCGACAAAGTAGATAAACGTGTTCTCGGGCCCGTGCTTATGGGCTTCTTTATCATGGGGTTCTGCGATATCGTGGCTCCGATCTCGGGGCGTATCGCCACCGAATTTCCCGCATCGCAGCAGGCGGCCGTGAGTTTCCTGCCCACGATGGTGTTCCTTTGGTTCCTCGTCCTGTCGACCCCCTTGGCGGCACTGATGAACCGCATCGGCCGCAAGGCCATGTCGATGATCGGCTATGCCTTCACGATCGCCGGCTTGCTGGTGCCCTTCCTCGCAGGCGAGGGCTGCGCACTGGGCTGGTACTTCGCCGGCTTCGGGCTGCTCGGCATCGGCAATACGGCGCTCCAGGTGGCGGTCAACCCCCTGCTGGCGACCATCGTGCCGGGCGAGCGGATGACGAGCTACCTGACCGTGGGACAGATTTTCCGCAACACCTCGCTGCTGTTGCTGGCGCCCATCGTCACGGCGCTCGTGGCGCTCACGGGTTCATGGCGCTTGCTGTTGCCGATCTATGCAGGGCTCACCGTGCTGGGCGGCATCTGGCTGCAATTTACCACCGTGGCCGAACCCGAACGCAGCGGGCATGCGGCGGGGATGTCCGATTGTTTCCGGCTGCTGAGGAACAGGGCCGTCCTGTTGTGTACGCTGGGTGTGGCGTGTTTCATCGCCGGGGACGTCGGGATCGGGTTCCTCTCGGTACGGCTGATCGACAACCCCGATTCGATCCTCACCACTACGGGTTTCTATGCCTGCCGCATCGTCGGTACGCTGGTCGGAGCCTGGGTGCTGGTGCGCCTTTCGGACGTGAAATACCTGAGCTGGAATATGGCCGGGGCGCTGGTGCTCTGCGTGGTGCTGCTTTTCGTACGCAACGAGGCTGCGATTTATGCGGCCGTCGGGCTGATGGGCTTCGCCATGGCCTGCGTCTTCGCCACCTTCTATGCCGTAGCGACCAAAGCCGTACCCGAACAGGCCAACGGGGTCGCGGGGCTGATGATTATGGCGATTGCCGCCGGGGCCGTCTCGGGGCCCGTATGCGGGGCGATTATCCGCTGGACGGGGAACCCCCACCTGGGGATGCTGTTCGTCGCCCTCTGCGTGGGCTATATGCTCTGGGCAAGTATCAAGTTGAAAATCAAATAAACAGTTGTTCAATGATTCGTAAAATTGTAATAACCCTGCTGTTGGGGGCCTGCGTATGGCCGGCCTTAGCGCAGCGCCCCCGCACGCGGGTCGAGTGGGGGGTGATCGGCGGTATCAACGTCCCCGATTATACGACCAACATGTCGAAGACCGATGTCAAGAATAAACTGGGCTGGCAGGCCGGTATCGTCACGGCGGTAAATCTGGGCGCCTTCGCCATCGAGCCGCAGATCCTGTATGTGCGCCAGGGGCTCCGCATCAAACCCGAAGGGGCGAAGGAGATCAACCTCAAGTCGAATTCGATCGACGTCCCGGTGCTCGTGTCGCTGCGCCTGCTCAGGCCGTTCCGGTTCTATGCGGGCCCGGTGTTCACCGTGATGAACGACTGCAAACAGAAGTCGGGCGGCGACCTGCTGGATTTCGGCCGCGTACGTCCCACGATGTCCTATACGGTGGGTGCGGGCGTCAAATTGCTGGGTCACATGCTCATCGACCTCCGCTACAACGGCCAGTTCAAAGGCAAGGAGGACGTGGTGCTGCCCGACGGCAGCCGCCTCGACAAGCTCCGTTCGTATAACGTCGCCCTGAGCGTCGGTTACCTGTTTTAGCCTATGACCGAAGCTGTCGGAAAAGAGATCGCCATCGAGGGTGTCGACCCCCGGGAGCTCTACGGCCCCCGGAATGTCTACCTCGACCAGATCAAGGCGCTCCATCCCCAACTCAGGATCGTAGCGCGCGGTTCGTCGCTCAAAGTGCTGGGCTCGGAGGCCGAAACCCAACGGTTCGGCCGGCATATGGAGGGGTTGGTGGCCTATTACCTCAAATACGGGCATATCTCGTCCGAAGTCATCGGCCAGGCTTTCGCCGGTGATATCGCCGGACAGGAAGCCCCGGCTGACAAGGACGTCATCGTTTACGGCAACAACGGCAATATCATCCGTGCCCGCACGGTCAACCAGCAGAAGCTGGTGTCGCTCTACGGGCGCAACGACCTGCTGTTCGCCGTGGGCCCCGCCGGGTCGGGCAAGACCTATACGGCCATCGCGCTGGCCGTGCGCGCGTTGAAGGAGAAGGAGGTGCGGCGTATCATCCTCACGCGCCCGGCGGTCGAGGCGGGCGAGAAGCTCGGGTTCCTGCCGGGCGACTTGAAGGAGAAGCTCGACCCCTACCTGCAACCCCTCTACGATGCGCTGAACGACATGATCCCGCCGGCCAAGCTGGCGAAATACCTCGAAGAGGGGACGGTACAGATCGCGCCGCTGGCCTACATGCGCGGCCGTACGCTCGACAATGCGTTCGTCATCCTCGACGAGGCGCAGAATACGACCCTGTCGCAGATCAAGATGTTCCTCACGCGCATGGGGCGCAACGCCAGGTTCATCGTCACGGGCGACGTGACGCAGATCGACCTGCCGAAGAAAAGCGACAGCGGGCTGACCCGCTCAATGGAGATCCTGCGCGGTGTCGGGGGGATCGGCATCGTGGAGTTCGACAAACGCGACATCGTGCGCCACCAACTGGTCAAATACATCGTCGACGCATTCGACAAATATGCCGGGGATACCCGGAGAGAACCCGAACAATCAAACCTAAAAACCGAATAGTTATGGACAAGAACCTGTCTGCGCTCAAGCCCGCGCTCGTCTGGAAACATTTTGCTCAGATCGTCCGCATCCCGCGCCCCTCGTCGCACGAGGAGAAGATCCGCAAGTACGTCATGGATTTCGCCAAGTCCCGGGGACTGGAATGCAAGGAGGACGCTGCGCACAACGTCTATGTCCGCAAGCCGGCCTCGAAAGGGATGGAAGACCGCAAGGGCGTCATCCTGCAGGCGCACCTCGACATGGTGCCCCAGAAGAACAACGATAAGAAGTTCGACTTCACAAAAGACCCCATCGACGCCTACGTCGACGGCGAGTGGGTCACGGCCGACGGCACGACGCTCGGGGCCGACAACGGCATCGGCGCCGCGGCGATCCTTGCCGTGCTGGAGGACGATACACTGGTGCACGGCCCCCTCGAGGCCTTGTTTACCGCAACCGAGGAGACCGGCATGGACGGTGCCTTCGGGCTGAAAAAGGGCCTGCTCCGCGGCGATATCCTGCTGACCCTCGATTCGGCGACCGAAGGCGAAACCTCGATTCGGAGACCGAAGGCGAGCTGTATGTGGGCTGTGCCGGCGGGCTCGATGCCAACGTCACCTTCAAATATACGGCGGAGAAGACGCCCGCACGGAATTATACCGCTGCGAAGATCACGGTCAAGGGGCTCAAGGGCGGCCATTCGGGCATCCAGATCGGATGCCAGCGTGCCAATGCCAACAAGGTGCTGTTCCGCTTCCTGAACGCCGCTTCGGCGTCGTGCGACGTGTTGCTGTGCTCGGTGGACGGCGGCGGCCTGCGTAACGCCATCCCCCGCGAGGCCGAGGCTGTGGTGATGGTCAAAACGAAAGAGTACGAGGCATTCGCCAAGGAGCTGAAGGCGTACGAGAAGGTTGTCAGGGCCGAGTACGCGGGCATCGAGGATGCCGTGTCGGTCAAGATCAGGGAGTGCGAAGCCCCTGCGGAGATGGTTGCCCGCGAGGTGGCTGAGAAACTTACGAAGGCTGTGGTCGGCTGCCCCGACGGCGTGCAGAAGATGTCGATGGCCATGCCGGGGCTGGTGCAGACTTCGAGCAACCTCGCACGCGTGGTGTCCGACGGAAAGACGGTCAAATTGCAATGCCTGCTGCGCAGTTCGGTCAACACCGAAAAGGCCGCGCTGGGCGAGGCCATTGCCGCCGTGTTCTCACTGGCCGGCGCCAAGGTGCAGCTTTCGGGCAGCTACGACGGATGGAACCCCGACATGGATTCGCCGATCCTGAAGGCCATGACCGCTTCGTACAAAGCCCTTTACGGCAAGCAGCCCGCCGTGACGGCGATTCACGCCGGGCTGGAGTGCGGCATCATCGGCAGCAAATACCCCAAGATGGACATGATCTCGTTCGGCCCCACGATCTGCTACCCGCACTCGCCCGACGAGAAGGTGGAGATCGCATCGGTCGGCAAGTTCTACGAGTTCATGGTCGACACGCTGCGCAACATCCCCAAAAAGTAGCGTGTTTTGGAAGCCGGAAAGGTCAAATGGTTCGTCATCGTCAATCCCGTGGCCGGAGGCGGCCGCGGGCTTGACCATTTCCCGCAGATATCGCGCTACCTGCGCGATGCGCAGATACTCTGCGAACCGGTCTTCACCGAACATAAGTTCCACGCCACGGAACTTACCGTGACGGCCGTCAATGAGGGGTATCGGCATATCATCGTCGTCGGGGGCGACGGCACCCTGCACGAGGTGGTCAACGGCCTGTTCATCCAGCAGAAGGTCTGCCCCGACGAGGTGCTGCTTGCGGTGGTCGCCGTCGGTACGGGCAACGACTGGGTGCGCACGTTCGGTATTTCGAACCGCTACCAGGACGCCGTGAAGGCGATCAGCGAAGGGTATTCGTTCCTGCAGGATGTGGGCGTGGTCTCCTACGAGGAGTCGCACTACCGCCAGAGCCGTTACATGGCCAATGTCGCGGGTGCGGGCTTCGACGCCCATGTGGTGCGCAAGTTCTCGCACCTCAAGAAGAAGGGGCGCAAGAACCGCTGGATCTACACATGGTGTCTGGTCAGGCAATTCTTTCGTTATAAATCCACCGGAATGAAGGTGTGGGTCGATGACCGGCTGGTCTACAACAACCTGCTGCTAAGCATCGCCATCGGTATTTGCAAGTACAACGGCGGCGGTATGCAGCAGCTTCCCGAGGCTGTGGCCGACGATGGCATGCTCGACGTGTCGCTCATCCGGCCGGTGCATTTCTGGCACCTGCTGTTCCGGTTCCACTACCTGTTCAACGGCGGTATCTACCGTATCCGGCATATCCTCCAGGAGCGCGGTAGCCGTATCCGCATCGAGTCGTCGCCCGAAATATCGGTCGAGGTGGACGGGGAGCTGCTGGGCGAAACGCCGCTCGAATTCTCGATCCTCCACAAGGCGATCCGGATCGTGGTGTCCAAGGAATTTTACGACAAACGCCCCGAGACGTCGTGTTCGTGCACGGTGCCGGAGGTGTAGCGCTTGTTACGCCGCCGGAGTGGCGGGGTAAAGATAACCGGGCGGGATTTTTTCAAAAAATCCCGCCCGGCTGCGTTTGGTCGTGCGATGCGTCAGTTGACGCTCTCGATCACGTCGACTTCGGTAATCACCCATTCGAAAAGGTCGTTGGCGCACTGCCCCTGCAACTGGCGCAGCTGCGACATGTCGGTCGTATCGGCCAGGATGGCGTTGAAGAATTGCGACATCGTGTCGTAGGTGTCGTTCACCTTCCCGGCGAAGCAGTTGTAAAAAGCCTTCTGCTGGTCGTGGTCGAGGCCCGCGGGGAGCACGCCCTGCGCTACGAGGTAGTTGTAGGGGAAGATATGCCGCATGTTGCGTGCGTCGGCGTTCAGTTCGTCCACGATGGTCGTGACGACCACCATGTCAACCGTGTCGGTTACGCCCGGCATCTCCACGAAGGTTGCGTAGACGGGATAGGTGCCTTCCAGCTCCCCGGCCACCTGGTCGGTGAAGAGTACGAACTCGGCGTCGGTCAGGTCGTCGAGGTAAACCATCTGGCGGTAGCTGCGCAGCGCTTCGCGCATGGCCTTGCGTTGTTCGTGGTTCCACTCCCGCTTTTGCGAGCAGCCTACGAAGCCTGCCGCGAACATCGAGAGCAGGGATACACAGAGGAGAATTTTTTTCATCGTTTCCTTGATTTTGGTTTTACTTATGGCAGGAACGCAATCCGTGTGCCAAAAATTTCATATCTTTACCCGAAAATCAGTTTGCTATGGATGTCCTGGCTTTTCGCGACTACTGCCTGTCGCTGCCCCTGACCGAGGAATGTACGCCCTTCGACGAAACTACGCTGGTCTACAAGGTCGGCGGGAAGATGTATGCCTATGCCGATATGGAGAATTTCGGGCGGGTCGCCGTGAAGTGCGACCCCGACGAGGCGGTTTCCCTGCGCGAGGAGTATCCCGACGTCACGCCTGCGTGGCATTCGAGCAAAAAGCACTGGAACGACATCCGCACGACGGGCGACCTGCCCGATGCCTTTATCCGGGCGCAGATCCGCAATTCCTACCTGCTCGTGCTGCGGCAGAACGTTACGCCCAAGTCCCTGCGCGAAGAGATACTGGCCTATGTCGGGGAACACGGCCTGCCCGAATAGCCGCTGTGCGGGAATCCTGCTCCGGCCCTGAGATTGTCCGATCAAATAACTCGATAAACTATGAATATCCGATTTCTTTTCGCAGCGCTGGTTTGTGCGCTGGCTTTGGGTTCATGCGGCGGAAATGCCCGAACCGAACTTTTCAATGGCAAAGACCTTGCGGGTTGGGTATGCGTCGTCGACAGCCTGGGCGACGTGCCTGCCGGGGAGGTATTCACCGTCCGGGACGGCAATATCCGTATCGCGGGGCAGCCGTTCGGCTACATGCGTACCGCGCGGCAGTACGGCGATTACAGGCTCCATGCCGAGTGGCGCTGGATCGGCGAAGCTACGAACAGCGGCATTTTCCAGCGCGTGCAGGAGGGCGACAAGGTCTGGCCCCAAGGGATCGAATGCCAGCTCATGGCAGGGCGTGCGGGCGACCTGGTGCTGCTCGGGGGTGCAAGGGCCGCCGGGATCGAACCGGTGGGGAAATTCCCGGTAAAGGCACGGATCGGCGATGCCGGCTGTGAGAAGCCGGCAGGCGAGTGGAACGAGGCCGAGATCGTCTGCCGGGGCGACCGGATGACCGTCTATATCAACGGCATGTTGCAGAACGAATGTTCGGGTACGGATCGCACGGGCTACATTGCGCTCCAGAGCGAAGGCGGCACCCTGGAGTTCCGCAATGTCTACCTCACCGATGTGAAATAGGCATCCGGCACAGCGGCCCGGATACTCGAAAACGAAGGCCGTCCCCGCAGCAGGGGACGGCCTTCCGTCGTTTTGAGGCCGGATTGCTATGCGCGCATTTTTGCCTTCCAGCGAAGATAACCCGCGACTGCCAGCGCCGAGTAGAGGGCGTACAGGCCTGCCGTCAGCGGGATGCCCTTGTAGAGGTACAGCCCCACCGTTACCAGGTCTACGGCCAGCCATACGAGCCATTGCTCGACGTACTTGCGCGAGAGCATCCACATCGCCACGATGCTTCCGGCCGTGGTCATCGCGTCCCAGAACGGCACGGTGCTGTTGGTGAATCCCACGAGCAGGAAGTAGATGCCCGTATGCGCTGCGGCGTAGACGGCGATCAGCCCCGCAGCCTGGCGCAGGGGCGTATGCCCGATCCGGTCGGCCGCTGCTTTCCTTCGCGGTGCGTTATGCCATACGATCCACCCGTAAAGGCCGGCCAGTACGTAGTAGGCCTGCATCGAGCAGTCGGCATACAGCCCCGCCTTGTAGTAGAGTGCACCGTGCACCAGCGGCATGATGAGCCCGACGACCCACAGGCGGATGTCGGCCCGGTATTCCAGCCACAGGTAGAGCAGCCCCAGCACGACCCCGGCGATTTGCAGTACGAGTTTCCAGTCCATCTGTTCTCAGAATTTCACCGTCACGTTGGCCAGCACGTTCAGCGGGGCCTGCGGGAAGTAGAGTGCGACGTCCGTACGCTTGCCGTCGTCCATGTAGGAATAGCCGTACCCGTTGCCGCAGTACTCCGAATCGAAGAGGTTGTAGACCATGAGCCCGAAGCGGACGCTGCGGGCGGCTTTCGTGCGGAGCGTATAGCCCAGGTTGAGGTTGGTCGTGCAATAGCTGTCGAGCGACAGGGCGTCGATTTCGTTGTTCGTGAAATACTGCTTGCCGACATACTGCGTGTGGAATACGGCCTCGAAGCCCTTGCAGTGGAAGTCGAAGAGCACCCCGGCGATTACGTCGGGCGAGTAGGAGATGGTCATGTCGCCCAGGTTCTGTCCGAAGGTGGGGCTGTCCTTGAGGGCGTCGACGTAATCCTCGATCCTGTTCTGGCTGAACGTTGCGTGCCCGCTGAGCGTGAACCAGCCCGTGGCTTTCCATTGCGCCGAAAGTTCGATGCCCCGGCGGTAGCTGTCCTCCACGTTCGTGTTCAGGGCATCGTCGCCGTCGTTGACCATGCCCGTGGCGACCAGCTGATCCTTGTATTTCATGTAGTAGAGGTTTACGCCTGCGCTGAATTTCGGTGTGTCGTACCGGTAGCCAAGTTCATAGTCGTAGAGTTTCTCGGACGAGGGATACGAGTTGTCGCCGGAGAACATATAACGGTCGGTGAAGTCGCTGCGCGTAGGCTCCTTCTGTGCGACGGCGAACGATGCGTAGAAGTTGTGGCGGTCGGCGAGCGTGTAATGAATGCCCGCGCGCGGGTTGAAGAAATGGTATTTCTTATCTACGTCGATAGGCTGCATCGCGGAGGTGTCCCAGTTGTAGTTGTCGTTGACGCCCCACGCCTGGTAATGCACATAGCGGTATTGCATGTCGGCGAACAGGCGCAACCCCCGGGCGACTGTCCAGTTGGCGCGCACGAAGACGTTGGCGTCTTGTTTGTCGACATCGTTGTCGTACCAGCGCCCCCGGATGTCGCTTTTCTTCAGGCCGTCCACCCAGTCCAGCGTGCCCCAGTGGGGACAGGAGTAATAGCTCCACGAACCGCCGAACGTGAGGTCGAGGTTGCGTACCGAATAGGCGGCCGAGGCGTTGATGCCTCCCAGGTGGTTGCGCATGATCTTTTCGCGGATCAGGTCGGCCTGTTCGATGTCGCTCTGCAGGTTGGTGTAGCCCGCAAGCCATGCGTCGTCCTTGTACTGCCTGTAATAGCCGTATCCGTACGTGTAGAACGCCGTGGCGTTCATCACCCAGCGGTCGTTGATACGGTGGTTGAGGATCAGCTGGTTGTTGATCTGCAGGTAGTTGTCCGTCTGGTCGTCGTAGTAGTCGACGTGCGTGCCGTCGGCCAGCACGAAGGGGCCGTCCGAGGTGACGTACTGCCCGCTGTCGTGGTACCGGCGTCCGTAGCGCTTCATGTCCTCCTTCGTGACGCCGTTATAGGTGAGGTAGGTCTTGGCCTTGCCGCCGAACGAAACCAGTTTCAGCATCGTATTGCCGTTGTAATAGGCACCCTGGAACATGTAGGATTTGAGATCCGTGGCCCCGCGGTCGATGTAGCCGTCCGAGCCGATATGGGTCAGGCGTGCATCCACGGCCCAGTGGCCGCCCATGAGGCCCGATGAAACCTGCACGGCCTGCTTGTTGGTGTTGTACGATCCGTAGGAGAGCGATGCCGAGCCGTTGAAATCGGTCGGGAGTGCCTCGGTGGTCATGTTCACCGCGCCGCCGAAGGCACCCGTGCCATTGGTCGAGATGCCTGCTCCGCGCTGCACCTGCACCGTCCCTACCGACGAGATCAGGTCGGGCGTGTCGTACCAGTACATCGAGTGCGAGTCGGGGTTGTTCATCGAAACGCCGTTGATCGTCACATTCAAGCGCGTGGCGTCCGTGCCGCGCAGCCGTACCGAGGTGGCGCCGATGCCGATGCCGGTTTCGTTGGTGGCGACCATCGAGGGGGTCAGCGCCAGTACCGAGGGGATGTCGAATCCAAAGCTGTTGCGGGCGATCTCGTCGCGCGCGATGTCCGTGTAGGCCACGGGCGTGGCCGCGTCGGCGCGTGTGGCGGTGACTTCGATCTCCTGCAACCGGTACATGCGCAGCGAGTCTTCCTGCCCGGCCTCCACGGCCTGGGCATGTGCGGCGGTGCCTATGACGGCGGCCGCAATGGGTAGTAAAAACCTTTTCATGTTTAAACTTTTTAAAGTTAAAGAACTGAAAAGGGGTATGTAATGTTGATTATGCGTCCCGGTCTCGGCATTACCCGTGTCCGGTTCAATGGGTATAATCTCAGCCCGCGCACTGCGAGCACCCCTTAGAAATTCGACGGCAAAGGTAATGATTGTCCGGGGCAATACCAAATTTATTTGTCCCGGCCCGCCCCGGCCGGAATAATTAAATGCCGAAAAGGGGGATATAAGCCGAAAATTGCCTACTTTTGCACTTTCAAATTTTTTAACGGTCTATGAAACATATCGCATCGTTCCGTCCCCGGTTCTTCGAAGTGCTCCGGGGGTATTCGCGCCAGACGTTTTCGGCCGACCTGATGGCCGGCCTGGTTGTGGGCATCGTGGCCCTGCCGTTGGCTATCGCCTTCGGTATCGCTTCGGGCGTGTCGCCCGAAAAGGGAATCATCACGGCTGTGGTCGCGGGGTTCGTCGTCTCGCTGCTGGGCGGAAGCCGGGTACAGATCGGCGGCCCTACGGGCGCCTTCATCGTCATTGTCTACGGCGTCGTCCAGCAATACGGCGAAACGGGGCTGCTGGTTGCGACGTTCATGGCCGGCGTGCTGCTGGTTGCGATGGGGTTGTTCAAACTCGGTGCCGTCATCCGGTTCATTCCCTATCCCGTCGTGGTGGGGTTCACAGCCGGCATCGCCCTGACGATTTTCACGACGCAGATCGCAGACCTGTTCGGGATGGATTTCGGCGGGGAACCCGTGCCGGGGGATTTCATCGGCAAGTGGATGCTCTATTTCCGCCATTTCGGTTCGGTCGACTGGGCGAACCTGGCCGTGGGGCTGTGCAGCATTTTGCTGATTGTCCTCACACCCAGATTCTCGCGCCGTATCCCGGGGTCGCTGGTGGCCATCGTCGTGCTGACGGCCGGGGTTTGGGCGCTTCGGACGTATGCGGGCATGGAGGGCGTCGATACCATCGGCGACCGCTTTACGATCCGTGCCGAATTGCCTGCCGCAGCCATGCCCGCGATGGATTGGGAGGTGATGCGCAGCCTGTTCCCCGTGGCTTTGACCATTGCGCTGCTGGGGGCTATCGAATCCCTGCTTTCGGCGACGGTCGCCGACGGTGTGACCGGCGACCGCCACGATTCGAATACCGAGCTGATGGCGCAGGGTGCCGCCAACCTGCTCACTCCGCTGTTCGGCGGCATTCCGGCCACGGGTGCCATCGCCCGGACGATGACCAATATCAACAACGGCGGCCGGACGCCCGTGGCGGGCATTATCCATGCCGGGGTGCTGCTGCTGATCCTGTTGCTGATGATGCCGCTGGCGCAGTATATCCCGATGGCCTGTCTTGCGGGCGTGCTTGTGGTCGTTTCCTATAACATGAGCGGCTGGCGGACTTTCCGGGCTTTGCTGCGCACGCCCCTTTCCGACAGGGCCGTTCTGCTGGTTACCTTTTTCCTGACGGTGGTCTTCGACCTGACGGTGGCCATCGAGGTGGGGCTGCTCATCGCCTGCGTGCTGTTCCTGCGGCGTGTGATGGAGACGACCGAAATATCGGTGATACGCAATGAAATCGACCCCTCGGCGGGTTCCGATGCCCGGCTGCACGAAGAGCCGCTGGCCATACCCTCCGGGATCGAGGTGTATGAGATCGACGGCCCCTATTTCTTCGGCATCGCTACTCGCTTCGAGGAGTTGATGATGCAGATGGGCGACCGTCCCCGGGTGCGGATCATCCGTATGCGCCGCGTGCCGTTCATCGACTCCACGGGGCTCCATAATCTGGAAACCCTGTGCCGGATGTCGCAGCGGGCGGGGAGTACCCTCGTGCTGTCGGGCGTGAACCCGGGCGTGCGCGCTACGCTGGAGAATGCCGGGATCTGCAACCTGCTCGGCGAGGAGAACATTTGCCCCGACATCCATGCGGCGCTCGAGCGCGCCCGGGTGTTGGCCGCCCAGTCCGGGACGGGGAAGTAGGGCGGAAAAAGGTAGGACGGAAAAGGAGTAAGAAACCCTGCAGGCCGCATATACGGAGCGGAATCTCCCGTGTCCGTCCGCTCGTTCACGCCGGGTTCTTGTACGAAAAATCCCTGCTACATGTAGCAGGGATTTTCGTTTTGCCGGGACAGCCTAAAAGGTGCCGAACCGGAAGACAATCTTCTGGCAATAGAGTTCGCCGGGTCTGAGCAGCGGCGACGGGAAATCGGGGTGGTTCACGGCGTCGGGGTAGTTCTGGCATTCGATCGCCACGCCGTCGTAGTCGTTGTAACGTCCGCCGGTCTTGGTTTCGGGGCATCCGCCTGCGAGCCAGTTGCCGGTGTAGACCATCACGCTGGGCTGCGACGAAAGTACCTTTACGCAGCGCCCCGAACTTTTTTCGCGCAGTTCGCCGACCTCGCCCAGGATGTTGGGCTGCCACCCGTCGATGACGAAAGGATGGTCGTACCCCTTGAAATCGCGGATGTGGTTGAACTCCGAGCCGATGCCGGGGCGGAAGGGCCTGAATTGGCGGAAGTCCTGCGGGGTGCCCGCTGCGTCGAGCAATTTCCCGGTCGGGATTTGCTTGTCGTTCATTTCGAGCACCTTCGAGCTGTTCAGGCGCAGTTCGTGGTCGAGGATCGAACCGCTTCCGTCGCCCGCGAGATTGAAATAGACGTGGTTCGTGAGGTTCACGACCGTCGTTTTGTCCGTCTTGGCGAGGTAGGTGATCTCCAGGGCATTGTCGTCGTCGAAATCGAATACGGCTTCGACGTTCAGCTCGCCGGGGTAATTCTGGTCGCCGTCCTCCGACAGGAGCGACATGACGACGCGGTTGGTCTCGACACGGCTTTCCCAAAGACGGTTGGCGAAATTTTTCGTGCCGCCGTGCAGGTGGTTGGGGCCGTTGTTGACCTCCAGCGAATATTCTTTGCCTTCGATGGTCATGCGTCCCGATGCGATGCGGTTGGCGCAGCGGCCGACGCTCTTGCCCGAGGCGGCCCCGTCGAAGAAGTAGCCTTCGGGGTGTTTGTAACCGAGCACCACGTCGGCCATGCGGCCTTCGCGGTCGGGCATCGTCACGGAGACGATCGCCGCCCCGAAATTCGAGAGCTTCACTTCGGCGCCCTTGTCGTTGCGCATCGTGTAGAGGATGATCGCCTCTCCTTCGGGCGTCATGCCCCATACGTGTTGTTCGATAGTTACCATATTATTCTGCGGGTTTTAAGGTTGCCAGGATATGGTCGATGCGGCGCAGGGTCTCCTCCTTGCCGATGAACGACGTCACGTCGTACATGCCGGGGCCCTTGCCGGCGCCGACCAGGGCCAGGCGCAGCGTGTTCATCACCTGCCCCATGCCGTAGCCTTTCTGCTCGATCCAGCCGTGTACGATCCGCTCGGTATTTTCCAGCGAGAAATCGTCGATCGCGGCCAGTACGCTGCGCAGTTCGCGCAGGATTTCGGGGTTCTGCCCCTTCCAGTATTTCCTGGTCTGCTTCTCCTCGTATTCGGCCGGGGCCACGAAAAAGAACGACGTCAGATCCCACAGGTCGGTGATGAACGTGGCGCGCTCCTTCATGATGCCGGCGGCGCGGCCTGCGACCTCGTCCGCGACCTCGATGCCGTGCCCGCGCAGGATCGGCTGGTAGAGCGCGGCCAGTTCGGCGTCGCTCTTATGGTGCATGTACTGTGCATTGAACCATTTTGCCTTGTCGGGCTGGAAGCGTGCGCCCGACTTGGAAACGCGTTCCAGCGAGAAATTGTCGATCAGCTCCTGCATCGAGAAAATCTCCTGCTCGGTGCCGGGGTTCCACCCCAGCAGCGCCAGCATGTTGATGAATGCCTCGGGGAAATAGCCGTCCTCGCGGTATCCGTGCGCGGTCTCGCCCGTCGTGGGGGATTTCCAGAAGAGCGGGAATACGGGGAATCCCATCTTGTCGCCGTCGCGTTTCGAGAGCTTGCCGCCGCCCGTGGGTTTGAGCAGCAGGGGCAGGTGGGCGAACGCGGGCTGCGTCGCCGTCCATCCGAATGCTTTGTATAGCAGGTAGTGCAGCGGCAGCGAAGGAAGCCACTCCTCGCCGCGGATGACGTGCGAGACCTCCATCAGGTGGTCGTCGACGATGTTGGCAAGGTGGTAGGTGGGCAGTGCGTCGGCCGATTTGTAGAGCACCTTGTCGTCGAGCGTCGAGGTGTTGACCTCCACGTGGCCGCGGATCAGGTCGTCCATTTCGACGACTTCGTTTTCAGGCATTCTGAAACGGATCACCCACTGGTCGCCGCGGTCGATACGCGCCCTGACCTCTTCGGCGGGCAGCGCCAGCGAGGTGGCCAGCTTTTCGCGCACGGTGTAATTGTAGGCGAATGCCTCGCCGCGTCCTTCGGCCTCCCTGCGCAGGGCGTCCAGCTCTTCGGCCGTGTCGAACGCATAGTACGCCCACCCGGCTTCGACCAGCTGCAGGGCGTATTTGAGGTAGATTTCACGCCGTTCGCTCTGGCGGTAGGGGGCGTGGGGGCCGCCCGCGCCGACGCCTTCGTCGATCCGGATGCCGCACCACTCGAGCGATTCGAGGATATACTCTTCGGCGCCCGGTACGAAACGCTGCGAGTCGGTGTCCTCGATGCGGAGGATCATTGTGCCGCCCATCTTGCGGGCGAATAGGTAGTTGTAAAGGGCCGTGCGGACGCCGCCGATATGCAGCGGCCCCGTGGGGCTCGGTGCAAAGCGCACTCTTACGGGTCTTGCCATGTTATGATTCTATTTTGTTTTTGTCGTTTCGTTTCAGTTCGTCTTCCCTGCGCCGGGCGTAAGCGTCGTATTCGGGCGTATCCGGGAAATCGCGCCACGCCCTGCCGCACCTGCGCAGCCCGGCGGCCGCGACGATTGCCATGCCCGCGCAGGCTGTTCCCACGATTGCCGCCGTGATAATCCACATCGTGCGGTTACGCAGGATCGCAGCGGCGAGGATCAGGCCGAAAAGCACTCCCTGCATCCGGCGGGAGAACAGTATGCTGCACAACGTGTCCATGTCCGGGGTGTCCTTATTGCGGGTGTCCGCTGCGTTTCGGTGTGCCGGATGGGGACGTCAGACGTTGAACAGGAAGTGCATGATGTCGCCGTCCTGCACGACGTATTCCTTGCCCTCGATGCCTATTTTACCGGCGTCGCGGCACGCTTTCTCCGAGCCCAGCGCCACGTAGTCGTCGTACTTGATGACCTCGGCGCGGATGAATCCTTTTTCGAAGTCGGTGTGGATGATACCTGCCGTCTGCGGGGCTTTCATGCCGCGCACGTATGTCCAGGCCCGCGACTCGTCGGCGCCCGTGGTGAAGAACGTTTCGAGGTTCAGCAATTTGTAGGCCGATTTTATCAGGCGTGCCACGCCCGATTCCTCAAGGCCGAGGTCTTCGAGGAACATCTGCCGCTCCTCGTAGCTTTCCAGTTCGGCGATGTCGGCCTCCGTCGCTGCTGCGACGACAAGCATTTCGGCTTTCTCGCCGGCGATGGCCGCCTTCACCGCTTCGGTATAGGCATTGCCCGTCACGGCGCTTTTCTCGTCTACGTTGCAGACGTAGAGCACCGGTTTGTCGGTCAGCAGGTTGAGGTCGGCGACCAGCTTGCGGTCTTCCTTCTCCAGTTCCACCGTGCGGGCGCTGTTGCCCTGTTCGAGTGCGGCTTTGTATTGCAGCAGCAGCTCCACGGCACGCCTGGCGTTCTTGTCGCCGCCCGAGGTGGCCTGCTTCTGCGTCTTGGCGAGGCGGTTTTCGATGGTTTCGAGGTCTTTGAGCTGCAACTCCGTGTCGATGATGCCCTTGTCGCGCACGGGGTCGATCGACCCGTCCACATGGGTGATGTTGCCGTTGTCGAAGCAGCGCAATACATGGATGATGGCGTGCGTGTTGCGGATGTTGGCCAGGAATTTGTTGCCGAGCCCTTCGCCTTTCGACGCCCCTTTCACCAGCCCGGCGATGTCCACGATCTCGATCGTGGTCGGGATCACCCGTTTGGGATTGTCGATCTCCGCCAGTTTGACAAGCCGCTGGTCGGGAACCGTGATGACGCCCACATTGGGCTCGATGGTACAGAAAGGAAAGTTCGCCGCCTGCGCCTTCGCATTGGACAGGCAGTTGAAAAGGGTCGATTTACC
Source organism: Alistipes sp. CAG:29 (assembly GCF_000435435.1). NCBI lineage: Bacteria > Pseudomonadati > Bacteroidota > Bacteroidia > Bacteroidales > Rikenellaceae > Alistipes > Alistipes sp. CAG:29. The sequence goes on from NZ_FR893486.1 coordinate 17,420, forward strand.
CACGTTGGGCAAACCTACGATGCCGCATTGTAAAGCCATTCTATTTATTTGTCGTTAGATTTCAATAACGCCTGCAAAGATACGAAATTCTTTTCATATTGTCATCGCAGGCAGGGGGTTTCGCACGGTTCCGCCTGCGATTTCCCGCTTTGCAGGGCAGCGCCGGACGGATCGCCCGCAATGAAAAGGCAGCGGCCTGCGCAGGCCGCTGCCTTTTGGGGGCAGGCTGGTTTATCGTGCGTAGATGCGGGCGGCATAGCCCCCGCCCGGGGCCATCCGGATCTTCAGCCTGCGATCCTGCGGCAGCTCCGATACGGTCTTCCTGAAGTCGCGGGCTGCCCGGTCGGCGTTGATGCCGTCGGCGAAACTCTCGACGTCGTAGTTGCCGTTGCCGATGAACGACAGATCCAGCTCCAGTTCGCGGGGTGTCCAGTCGGTCATGGCGCCGATGTACCACGTGTCGCCCGAGCGGCGGGCGATGGCGATATACTCGCCCACCGAACCCGTGAGGGCCACCGTTTCATCCCATACGGTCGGGACTGAGGCCATGAAAGCGAAGCACTCGGGTTCCTTCATGTAGTTCGACGGCGAATCGCAGAGCATCGTGATCGGCGACTCGAAGACCACGTATTCGGCCAGCTGGCGGCAGCGGGTGCCCTGGCTCATGGGTTCGCTGTGCACCGGGCGGTAGTTGCCGCGCGAGGCATTGCGCATGGCTCCCTGCGTATAGTCCATCGGCCCGGCGACCATGCGGATGAACGGCATCGTGACGTCGTATTTCACCATGTCGGTCGATTCGGCCGACCATTTCAGCTGTTCGAGGCCGAACACGCCCTCGTAATTGAGTACGTTGGGCCATGTGCGGTTGAGCCCCGTGGGCTTGAATACGCCGTGGAAATCGAGCAGCATCTTATGTTCGGCGCAGACTTCGGCGGCGCGGTGCAGGAAATCGACCATCCGTTGGTCGTCACGATCCATGAAATCGACCTTGAAACCCTTGACGCCCATGTCGGCGTAATGTTTCACGACGCGTTCCATGTCGCGCTCGAAGGCGTAGTAGCCCGCCCAGAGGATGATGCCCACATTGCGCTCGCGGCCGTATTCGACCAGTTCTTCCAGGTCGATCTCCGGCACTACCTGCATCAGGTCTGCCTGTTTGTTCACGGCCCATCCCTCGTCGAGGATCACGTATTCGATCCCGTGCTGCGAGGCGAACCAGATATAATACTTATAGGTTTCGTTGTTGATGCCCGCCTTGAAATCGACGTCGTAGAGGTTCGAGGCGTTCCACCACTCCCAGGCCACTTTGCCGGGTTTGATCCACGAGGTGTCGGCGATCTTCGAGGCCGGGGCGAGGCGGTAGACCAGGTCGTTGTCGAGCAGTTGGCTGTCGTCCTTCGATACGGCCATTACGCGCCACGGGAACGACCGGGTGCCTTCGGTCGCGGCGATATAGGGTTCGCGCTCCGTGACCAGCATCTGCAACTGGTTGTGGCCGCCCTGTTCCTCTTTTTTGGGATAGGGAGCGAACACGCCCTTCAGCACGGGGGCCTCCGTCGAGTTGTTGAGGAAGAGGCCCGGATAACCCTGCAGGTCGGCCTCGGTGATGACCATCTTGCGGCCGCCGGGAAGTTCCACCAGCACGGGCAGGAAGATCAGTTTGCGGGGGGCGAGCTGCGTCAGCGGGAGACGGGTGTAGGTGTTCTCGAACGAATTGCGGAACTGCCCTTCGAAATCGAGCAGCCGCTTGTGTCCGACATAGGGGGCGTACGCCGTATAATCGCCCGGGAAGGTATAGGCGACCTGCTCGTTCTCGACCAGGATGCCGTCCTTTTTCCGGGTCGTGAAACGGTAGGCCAGCCCGTCGTCGTAAAGGCGGACTACCAGCCCGTAATCGCCGCGCATCGTAAGCTCGAGTTCGTTGTAGTGGTCGCGGACGCTGCTCTTCTTGTAGAACGGCGAGGCGATCCGTGCGTCGGCCGTGTTTTTCCTGGCCCTGGTGACTTTGGGGTTGCTGCCCAGCACTTCGCCGCCGCCGAGCGTCATCGAGACGGGCGACGGGGCGAGCAGCGTTTCGCCGTCGGCCGAGAGTGAGATCCGGAGGTCGGAGCCGGTGGCGACGGTGGCCTGCAGCGTGCCGTCGGGCGAGGTGAGCGTGTAGTTTTTCTGTGCCATGAGCGGCAGCGCGCACAGGATGCATGCGAATAGGAATAGCGGTTTTAAGGACATAAATTCAGTTTGAACGGTTAATTTGCCCCGAAGATAGTAAATCCTCCGCAAAAAACGGCCGATATGTTTGAATTTTGATCTCCGTGCGCAATGCCCGGGGCGGGACACCTGTTTGCGGGACGGTGCTAACGCCTTTTCGGGGCGACCTGGCTGCGGTATTCCGACGGGGTGAGGCCTTTGAGCTGGCGGAACGTGCGCGAGACGTTCTTGATGTCGGAGAAACCCAGCTCGGCGGCCGCCTCGGATACGCTCAGCCCTTCGCACAGCAGCTGCATCATCTTTTCGATGCGTGTCTGGATGATGTAATCGTAGATCGAGGTGCCCATGCCCTTCTTGAAGCGGGTTTCGAGCAGGCGGCGCGACAGGGGCACCAGTTTCACCAGGTCGTCCACCGTGATCTTCTGGCTGATATTCTCATGGATGTAGCGCAATACCTCGGCGATGTGCGGGTCGTTGTTGGCATAGATGTCCGTCGATTGCCGGGTGATGATGTTGAGCGGCATCACCATGACGTCTTCCCATTCCGCTTCGGGGTTGCGGATCAGCCGGTCGATCAGCCGTGCCACGTCGTAGCCGCCCTGCTCGACGCCCTGGCTGAGCGACGAAAGGTTCGGGGCGGAGAGCTTGCAGATCGTCTCGTCGTTGTCTACCCCCAGGATGGCTATGTCGTTGGGGATGCGCGAATTTCCCCCCCCCCTCGATCTGGAGGCACGCTTCGGTGATATGGTACGCCTGGTTGTCGTCGCAGGCCATGATAGCCACCGGTTTGGGCAGCGATTGCAGCCACGTGATGAGCTGCGCCGTGTCATAGTACCACAGGTCGTTCTGGGCTCCGCTGCGCAGCGACGAGAAGGTGAAATCGGGGTTCGCCTGCTCGATGGTCTCGCGGAAACCCTGGCAGCGTTCGTCCGAGAAGTCGATGCCCCGCGTCCCGTAGAAGGCGAAGTTGCGGAACCCCTTTTTCAGGAAATACTCCGCGGCCATGCGGCCGGCAAGGTGGTGCGGCCCGGTGATGTTGGGGATCGTCGTGAAACGCTTCTTGAAATCCTGCGCGATGGCGATGATGCCGTTTTCGCGGAACAGACCGACGTTGTCCGTGTTGTAGAACTGCCCGATCACGGCGTCGGCCTTCATCCGCACGGCCCATTCGACCACCGCCTCTATGCCGAACTTGTCGCGTATCGACAACGGCAGCCGGCAAAGGCTCCACGCCTGCGCCGTGTCGTGCGCATAGCGGGCCATGCCGAGCAGCAGTTCGCGGGCATAGGCTTCGGAAAAATCGGTCAGGAAAATTACGCGTGCCATGGTCTGGTTGGGTCTCTTCGAGGGTAAAGATAGCTTTTTTTCGGGAATTTTCTGCCCCAGGACGGAATTTCGGGCGAAAAGGCACTCCTGCCGGGGTTTCGGCGCCGGATAGGAAGGTTCTGCGCGATGTGAGGATGTAAAAGCGCAAATAGCCACGGACGGGACGCTTCTCTTCTCTTATATTTGTATAACCTAAACTGCGACCGGTTCCGATGCTGCGCAGATACGGCTGCCGGGGTTTGCAATACCGCCCCGGAATCCTTATCTTTGATGGAACGCTTTACGGACGGGGCGCATACACCGAAACTGCCATGACCAAAAAACTTACCTTCGCCTTGCTGGCCCTCGGGCTCCTTGCGTGCGCGCCGCGACCGGCCGGCCCGGTCGATTATGTAGACCCGTTCATCGGCACGGGCTACCACGGGCATACCTACCCGGGCGCAACGACGCCGTTCGGCATGGTGCAGCTCAGCCCCGACACGCGTGCCGGGGACTGGGACGCCTGCGCCGGATACCATTACGACGATACGACCATCGACGGTTTTTCGCATACGCACCTCAGCGGTACGGGGTGTGCCGACCTGGCCGACATCCTGTTCCATCCCACCACGCGCGAAATCGTGTTGCACGACGGCGCCTGCGTCCTGCAGCCCTATTTCTTTTCGCACGGGGACGAGAAGGCCTCCTGCGGCTATTATGCCGTGGAGTTACCCGGTGAAAATATCCGGGTGGAGCTTACGGCGGCGCCCCGTACGGGCGTGCATCGCTATACCTTTACGGGCAAGGGGCCGCGGCAGGTGGTCGTCGACCTGATGCACACGATCGCCGAGGAGCAGGTCGACATGCGCGAATTGCGGACGACGGCGCCCGATGAGATCGCCGGGATGCGCCGCACGCAGGGGTGGGTGCCCGACCAGTATGTCTTTTTCTCCGCCCGTTTTTCGGAGCCTTTCGCCGACGTGCGGCTGCTGGGCGACAAACAGGCCGTGCTGACCTTTGCGCCGGACACCGAAACGCTTACGATAGCCGTCGGGTTGTCGTCGGTCAGCGCTGAGAATGCCCGTCTCAACAGCGTCGCCGAGGTGCCGGAGCTGGATTTCGATGCCGTGCATGCGCGTGCCGCCGCGCTGTGGCGCGAAGCGCTGGGCGACATCGTCGTCGAGGGCGGTTCGCGCGACGAAATGGTCAATTTCTATACGGCGCAGTACCATACCAAGCTGACGCCCAATCTGATGAGCGATGTCAACGGCGAGTACCGCCGTCACGACCAGCGCATCGCGCGTATGCCGCAGGGCGGTGCCTACTATTCGACATTCTCGCTGTGGGACACTTTCCGCGCGTGGAACCCGTTGCAGACGCTGGTGGATACGACGTTAGTCAACGACATGATCCGCAGTATGCTCGACATGTACGACATAACGGGCGAGCTTCCGATCTGGCCGCTCGCGTCGGGCGAGACGGGGACGATGATCGGCTACCATGCCGCGTCGGTCATTGCCGACGCCTACCTGAAAGGTATCCGCGGATACGATGCCGAAAAGGCGCTCGATGCGATGATCCGCTCGTCGAACATCAATAAGAAAGGTTCCGATTACTATGTGGCACAGGGGTTTATACCTTCCAATATCAAGCGCGAGTCGGTCTCCTGCACGCTGGAATATGCCTACGACGACTGGGCGATCTCCCGCATGGCCGGGGCTATGGGCCGGGACGACGTCGCCCGGGAATATGCGCAGCGGGCGCTCAACTACGCCAATGTCTTCGACGGATCGACCTGTTTCTTCCGCGGCCGCGGGACGGACGGCAACTGGTCTGAGCCGTTCGAAGAGTTCGCCACGGGGCGCGACTATACCGAGGCCACGCCGTGGCACTACCGTTTCTTCGTGCCGCACGACGTGAACGGGCTCGCCGGGCTTTTCGGCAGCCGCGCGGCATTCGTCCGTGAACTGGATCGGCTCTTTACGCTCGAATCGGACGAGATGCAGCTCGACGTAAGCGACGTGACGGGGCTCATGGGGCAGTATGCCCACGGCAACGAACCCAGCCACCACATGGCCTACCTCTACAATTATGTCGGGCAGCCGTGGCGGACACAGGAGCTCACGCGCAGCCTGCTGCACGGGATGTACGCCCCGACGCCCGCGGGGATCATCGGCAACGAGGACTGCGGCCAGATGTCGGCGTGGTACATCTTCTCCAGCCTGGGCTTCTATCCCGTCTGCCCCGGCTCGAACCAGTTTGCGCTGACCGCACCCCAATTCCCGAAGGCCGTCGTGCGCCTGGCCAACGGCCGCACGCTGACCGTTACGGCAAACAACCCCCGCCGCAATACCTATATCGCTTCGGTGACGCTCGACGGAGTGCCCGTGACCGAAAATTTCATCACCTACGAACAACTGATGCAGGGTGGGGAACTGCATTTCGAACTCCGTGCGGAACCCGATTACGCCCGTGGAACGGATGCCGCAGCAGAGCCCTATTCGCTTACGCGCGGCCAGGTCGTTTCGATTCCCTATACCACGCAGAACGTGAGCCTCTTCACCGAGCCTGTGCCCGTCGCCCTGGCCACGACGACGGCCGGAGCCGAAATCCGCTATACGCTCGACGGCTCGGAGCCGGACGAAACCTCGGTGCTCTATGCCGGGCCCGTCGTTGTCGACCGCTCGCTGACGCTCAAAGCGCGGGGATTCAAACCCGGAGCCGCACCGAGCCGTACGCTGACGCTCCAAGCCGAGAAGGCCGTATTCCGCAAGGGACTGCCCGGAGCGGGCGCGGCCATGCGTCCGGGTGTCGCCTATGCCTGTTACGAAGGCGTGTTCTCGCATGTGGACGAGATTCGCCGGGGAAAGCTCGTGGCGTCCGGGACAATGCCCGAGCCGTCGATTGCCGATGCCCCGCAGGAAGACCATTTCGGATATATTTTCAACGGCTGGATCCGTATTCCCGAACGGGGCGTGTGGGAGTTCATGACCAAGAGCGATGACGGCAGCGTGCTCGTGATCGGCGACCGGAAGGTGGTCGACAACGATGGGTCGCACGCTTCGGTCATGGCGACCGGGCGCGTGGCGCTCGAAGCGGGTCTGCATCCCTATACGCTCATGTATTTCGAGGATTACGAGGGGCAGGATCTCTCCTGGGGCTGGAGGGCGCCCGGAGCGGCTCTCTTCGAGCAGATCCCCGCGGAGCGTTTGTACGTTGAATTTCCCGATTGTCCCGCTGATTAAACTATAAAGTTATGAAACGATTGTTCTATCTTCTTGCGGCAGCGGCGTTCACTGCCTGCGGTTCGGCCACGACGCTCAGCGTCATGACCTTCAACATGCGTTACGACAACCCCGAAGACGGGGCGGACAACTGGCGTTTCCGCCGCGGGCGGGTCGCCGAGGTGATCGCTTCGCACGGCGTCGACGTTTTCGGCACGCAGGAGCTGCTTGCCAACCAGCTCGGCGACCTGAAGCGTTTGCTGCCCGGCTATGCTGCGGTGGGCGTCGGCCGTGAGGACGGTGCCGAGGCGGGCGAGTTCAGTGCCGTATTTTACCGGCGGGATCGTTTTACGCCCCTCGAATCCGGGACTTTCTGGCTGAGCGAAACCCCCGACGTCGCAGGCTCGAAAGGGTGGGACGGCGCCTGCGAGCGCGTGGCAACCTGGGTCGTACTGCATGACAGGGAAGGGGGCCGGGAGTTCCTCTTCGTCAACACCCACCTCGACCATGTAGGGCAGGTCGCCCGCGACGAAGGCGTGAACCTGCTCAGGGAGCGCATCGAAGCGCTGCGCGGGGATCGGCCTGTGATCCTGACGGGCGATTTCAATTCCGAGCCCGGCTCGTCGGTCGTGGCGCACGTGCAGAAAGACGGCGTACTGCATGACGTGAAGCAGGTCGCCGCCCGTAAATCCGGCACGGAGTGGAGCTTTTCCGACTTCGGGCAGATACCCGAGGCCGAACGCCCGTTGCTCGACTACATCTTCGTGAGCGACGGCATCGCCGCCGACCTTTACGAGGTGCTGCCCGATACGCTCGGTGGCGGTTATGTCTCCGACCATGCCCCCGTGATGGCCATCGTCAAATTCGAAAAATAACATCCCGCAATGAAAAAGATACTCAAAATCTGGCTGCTGTTCGCAGCACTGTGCACCTGCGCCACGGCTGTGGCCGAGCGCCCCATCCTGATCCATTCGCACAACGATTATTGCCGCCGTGCCCCCTTCTGGCAGGCGTACGCCCAGCAGGTCTATTCCATCGAGGCCGACGTGTTCCTGCACGACGGCAAGCTGCTCGTGGGGCACGAGGTCGAAGACCTTTCGCCCGGCATGACCTTCGAGGCGCTCTACGTCGAACCGCTGGTGACGCTCTTCGGGCGTAACGGCGGGCGGGCGTGGAAGGATTCCGGCGAACACCTTCAACTGATGGTCGAGCTCAAGTCTGCTACCGAACCGACTTTGCAGGCCGTTGCGGCATTGCTGGGCCGCTATCCCGAGGTGTTCGATCCGGCGGTGAACCCCGAGGCCGTGCGCGTCGCCGTCACGGGGCGTGTCCCGGCACCGGCCGATTTCGGCAAATATCCCTCCTATATCCGTTTCGACGGGGTGTGGGATGCCGACTATACGCCCGCGCAACTGGAGCGCATCGCCCTCGTAAGCGCCGATTTCAGCGACTATTCGCAGTGGAACGGCAAGGGCTCGATCATCCCGGCCGAGCGTGCGGAACTGGAGACGGTCATCGACCGCGCGCACGCCTGGGGAAAACCCGTGCGTTTCTGGGGCGCCCCCGAAGGGACGACGGTTTACTATACCTTTTATAATATGGGTATCGACTACCTCAATACCGACCACCCCGAGGCGTGCGCCGCGTTCTTCGATGATTTCGGCAACAAGAATTTCCAGATCGGCGAATGCCGCACGGCCGCCGAAGGCGTGACGGGCACCAAGCGCCTGGACAAGACCACGCGCGATTTCCGGGGCTTCCAGAACGATAAGCTGCAACTCTCCAAGGGCATCGACGTCTACACCCCGACTTACCGCAACGACGGGGGCCGGGGACGGGTTCGCAACGTGATCTACCTGATCGGCGACGGCATGGGGCTGTCGCAGATCGTGGCGGCTTTCTATGCCAACAAGGGGCTGTCGACCCTGCAGATGAAATATATCGGCCTGCAACAGAACAATGCGCTGGATGCCTTCACGACCGATTCGGCTGCCGGCGGCAGCGCCCTGGCCACGGGCGAACGTCACGATAACCGCCATATCTCGATGAGCCCGGAGGGCGTGCCGTATCCCTCGCTGAGCGATTTCTTCCACGACAGGGGGCTGCCCGTGGGCGTCGTGACGCTGGGTAACATCGCCGATGCCACGCCGACGGCCTTCTACGGGCATTCGGTCGAGCGCGACAATGCCGACGAGCTGACCCGCTGCCTCATGGACGGGCGTATCGACCTGCTTTGCGGCAGCGGCATCCGTGAATTTACACGCCGCAAGGACGGGATCGACCTGGTCGGGGAGCTGGAGAAACAATACGATTTCGTGCGTTCGGTCGATGGGATCGATGCCGCGAAGGGCAAGGTCATCTGCATCGACGAGGCGATGGACGACGCGGCCGAGGAGACCAACCTGACACTGCTGGCCGATGCCACGCGTGCTTCGATCGCCAAATTGCGGGAACGCGGCGGCGAAGGGTTTTTCCTGATGGTCGAGGGTGCCAAGATCGACTATGCGGGGCATTCGCGCTGCCTGCCCGGTTCTATTATCGAAATGTTGAGCTTCGACCTGGCCGTCGCCGAGGCGCTGAAATTCGCCGACTCGAACGGCGAGACGCTCGTCATCGTCACGGCCGACCATGAAACCGGCGGCCTGGTGGTGGTCGACGGCGACGAGCATACGGGGCGCGTGACGGGCGTCTATGTCTCCGACGACCATACGCCCGCTATGCTTCCGGTATTCGCCTACGGCCCGGGCGCCGACAAGTTCTGCGGCACCTACATGAATACCGAGATTGCACGCAGGATAAAATCACTGATAAAATAACCGCATACTATGACGCTACGCAAACAAATCGCGGCATTCGTGTCGCTGGTCTTCGCAGCGGGCACGGCAGGGGCGCAAGACCTCAAATCGGGGCCCTACAAGCTGCCCTACAAAAACACCTATGTAAAGGAGGTATTCGTGGCCGAGAACGAGTTCCGCACGGCCAAACCCGAACACATCAAACCCCGGACGTTCGCCGAGGCGCGCAAGATCCTGCCCTCGCCCGTGTGGGAAGGGCATGAAAAGGAGGTCGAGATGTACTGGCACGCCTGGCAGATCGCCGTGGGCAACATCCGCCAGCCGCAGGAGGGCTCCGGGTTCGTGTCGCCTTACCTCGATATTGCCTACAACGGCAATATCTTCATGTGGGACGCTTCGTTCATGATGATGTTCGCCCGCTACGGTTACCGCTTTTTCCCGTTCCAGCGCACGCTGGACAACTTCTACGCCAAGCAGCATCCCGACGGGTTTATCTGCCGCGAGATCCGTGCCGACGGCTCCGACTGCTTCGAGCGCTACGATCCCACCTCGACGGGGCCCAACCTGCTGCCGTGGGTCGAACTGATGTATTACCGCCAGTTCGGCGACATCGACCGCCTGCACAAGGTTTTCCCCGCCCTGTGCGCCTATGCCAAGTGGTGGCGGCTCAACCGCACGTGGCCCGACGGCACCTACTGGTCGAGCGGGTGGGGGACGGGCATGGACAACATGCCCCGCGTGAAGCCCGAATACAACCCGATCTTCTCGCACGGCCACATGGTATGGCTTGACACCAACCTGCAGCAGATGCTGGTCGACGAGTCGCTGCTCAACATCGGTTTCCACATCGAACGCTGGCAGGAGATCGAGGACATGGAGGACGAGATGAAACGGCTGCGCGCCTATGTCAACGAACACCTGTGGGACGATGCGACGGGTTTCCTCTACGACCGCTACGGCGACGGGTCGCTCTGCACGACCAAGGGGATCGGCGCCTTCTGGGCCCTGCAGGCCGACGCGCTGGACAAGGGGCGGATGGATCGCATGGTGGCGCACCTGGCGGACACGGCCGAATTCGACCGTCCGCACCGCGTGCCGTCGCTCTCGGCCGACCACCCGAAATACAACCCGACGGGCCGTTACTGGCAGGGCGGCGTATGGCCGGGTGCCAATTACATGGTCATCGACGGCCTCTACCGCAAGGGCTACCATGACCTTGCGCTGGAGGTGGCCGAAAACCATTTCAACGCCGTATTCGAAGTGTGGAAGAATACCGGGACTTTCTGGGAGTACTATGCCCCGGAGAAGATCGAACCCGGGTTCATGGCCCGCAAGGACTTCGTGGGCTGGGCAGGGCTGCCGCCGATCGCGGTGTTCATCGAGTATATCCTCGGCATCAAATCCGACTATTCCGAGGGGCGTATCGTATGGGATATCAACCATACCGAGGCCCACGGCATCGACCGCTATCCCTATGGCCCCGAGGGCGTCGTAGGGCTGAAGGTCAAGGGCCGCAATTCAGCCGGGGACGTGCCTGCGGTGAGCGTTACGACCAACGTGCCGTTCGACCTGACGGTGACGTGGGGCGACGGGCAGAGCCGCACCGTCCGCGTGGAGAAGAGCGGCAGCGTGAAACTGAACTAAGGAACCTAACCTACTTATGAAAAAGATAACGACTCTTATGTGTGCCGTCGCCCTGTGGTGTTCGGCACAGGCACAGGCGCCCGCCCTGCATTTCGGCCGGGACGGCAAATTCCGGATCGCACAGTTCACCGACGTGCACCTCGACCTCGGTACGCCTTACCGCCGGGCGCAGGCGGAAAAAACCATCGCCCAAATGCGCTACATCCTCGATGCGGAGCATCCCGACCTGGTGGTCTTCACGGGCGACGTGGTGACGGGCAAGCCCGCCGCCGAAGCGTGGCACCGCGTGTTGGAGCCCGTCGCGGAACGCAACCTGCCGTTTTGCGTGGTGCTGGGGAACCACGACGCCGAGCAGGATCTCACACGCGCGGAGATCGGCCGCATCGTCACCTCGTATGCCGGCACGCTCAATACGCTCGGCGCCGGGGGCGAACTGGCCGACGTGGTGCTGGAGATCGCCGGGACGACGCAACCTGCGGCATTGCTCTACTGCCTCGATTCGCACGATTATTCAACAATCCCGTCTATCGACGGCTACGGCTGGTTCACGCAGGAGCAGGTGGGCTGGTACCGTGCCCGCAGCGCCGCCTATACCGCGGCCAACGGCGGGAAGCCGCTGCCGGCGCTGGCGTTTTTCCATATCGCCCTGCCCGAATACGTCGCTGCATGGCGGAACCCCGACAATACGCATGTCGGCCGTGCCGCCGAGGATGAATGCCCCGGGGCGCTGAACCCCGGCATGTTCGCCGCGATGGCCGAGTGCGGCGATGTGATGGGCATCTTCGTGGGGCACGACCACGACATCGACTATGTGGTGGCCGAGAAGGGTATCGCCCTCGGTTACGGTCGTTTTTCGGGCGACGATACGACCTACAACAACCTGCGGCCGGGGGTGCGCATCCTCGTGCTGACCGAGGGCGAACGAGGCTTCGAGACGTGGATACACGAGCGCGACGGCCGGATTGCAGACCATGTGGAATTCCGCGGCGGGAAAGTTGTGAAAGTCAAAAATAACAACTGATTGCGCGATGAGGATTGGTGTGGATTTGGGCGGCACGAACGTGCGCGCCGGCCTGGTGAAGGATGGCCGCATCGTGCGGTTGCTCTCCGAACCCTGCAAAGCCGACCGCCCCGAAGGGGAGGTCGTGGATCAAATTGCCTCGCTCATCGGGAAGCTCATCACCTCCGACGTCGCCCGCATCGGCATCGGCGTGCCGTCGGTCGTGGATGCGGCGCGCGGGATCGTCTACAATGTCGTAGGCATCCCGTCGTGGCGCGAGGTATACCTCAAAGACCTGCTCGAAAAACGGTTCGGCGTCCCGGTATATGTCAACAACGACTGCAATTGCTTTGCTTTGGGCGTCAGCCGCTTCGGCGAGGCGAGCGCATACAGCGACGTGGTGTGCGTGGCGCTCGGCACGGGTGTCGGCGCGGGGATCGTGATCGGCGGCGAACTCTATTGCGGGCACGATACGGGCGCCGGGGAGATCGGGAGCATTCCGTACCTCGACCGCGATTACGAATACTATTGCAGCAGCCGTTTCTTCGTAGGCCGCGGCACGACGGGCAAGGAAGCCTACGAGCGTGCCCTGGCGGGCGATCCCGCGGCGCTGGCGCTGTGGCACGAATTCGGCGGACATATCGGGCGGCTGGTGATGATGATCCTCTATGCCTACGACCCCGAAGCGATCGTTTTCGGCGGGAGCATCGCCCATGCCTTCGGGTTTTTCCGGGAAGCGATGTACGAGCAGTTGAAACAGTTCCCGTATGCCAAGACGGTCGAACGGCTCCATATCTGCTGTTCGTCGGTCGAACACGTGGGGCTGCTGGGGGCTTCGGCGTGCGAATAACGGGCCGGGGTTTTGATTTGTCCGTTTTTTGCCTTATTTTTACCTTGTGTTTCGGAGGAACCTCCATTTAAAATAACCCGGATATGAAGAGACTTATACCCCTCGTTGTCCTTTGTGCAGCCCTCTGCGGCTGCGGTAAGGTAATCCCCGCCGACGATGAAGTCGCGGTGGTACCGCTCCCCGAACGCGTCGCGAAGGGGCAGGGAACTTTTTTGCTGACCGCTTCGACCGAAGCGGTGCTGCTGTCCGGCGACGACAGTCTGGCCTGTGTGACCGGGGCGCTCGACCAGGTACTGGAACCGGTGTTCGGCAAAGGGTTGCGGGTGCGGCATGCCGACGTGCCCCTCGACGGGGCGCTGAATATCTCGTGCGACGCGGCGATGCCGGCGGATGGCTACCGCCTGGAGATTACGCCCGGGCGTGCGGAGATTGTTGCCGGGAGCGCAGCCGGGGCGTTCTATGCGGTGCAGACCCTCCGCCAGCTGATCCCCGCTGCGGCTTACGGTGCGGCCAACGTGCGGGCCGTGGAGCTGCCCGTCGTGACGATCGAGGACAAACCGTGCCTGGGCTACCGGGGCATGATGCTCGACGTCTGCCGCCATTTCTTCACGGTCGACGAAGTGAAGGAGGCGCTCGATATCATGGCCCTGCATAAGCTCAACGTGTTCCACTGGCACCTGACCGACGACCAGGGATGGCGTATCGAGATTAAGAAATACCCGAAACTGACCGAGGTGGGTTCCGTACGCAGCCGTACGCTGATCGGCCGCGACCCGGGCGGCGAGTACGACGAAAACTGCAAGTTCGACGAAACGCCCTATGGCGGTTACTATACGCAGGACGAGATCCGCGACATCGTGGACTACGCCGCGAAGCGTTTTATCACGGTGATCCCCGAGATCGAATTCCCCGGACATGCCGTGGGCGCGCTGGCCTCCTATCCGTGGCTCGGCTGCACGGGCGAACAATACGAGGTGCGCCAGACCTGGGATATCGACGACAGGGTGTTCTGCATCGGCAAGGAGACGACCTTCGAATTCATCGAGGGGGTGCTGGAAGAGGTCGTCGGCCTTTTCCCGTCGGAATACATCCATATCGGCGGCGACGAATGTCCGACGGTGATGTGGGAGAAGTGCCCGCATTGCAAGGCGCGCATGAAGGCCGAAGGGCTGAGGCGCCCGCGCCAGTTGCAGAATTACGCTACGGCGCGCGTCGAAAAGTTTCTGAACGCCCGCGGACGCCGCCTGATCGGCTGGGATGAGATTCTCGAAGGCGATGTCACCCCGACGGCGACCATCATGTCGTGGCGCGGAGCGAAAGGGGGGATCGAGGCCGCCAGGCAGGGCAACCATGCCATCATGGCGCCGACCACGAACTGCTACCTGGATTACTACCAGACGCGCGATACGGCCCGCGAACCCCTTGCCATCGGCGGGTACCTACCTGTGGAGAAGGTCTACGAACTCGATCCTTACGAGCAGCTGACGCCTGCCGAGCAGGTTTGTATCCTGGGCGTGCAGGCCAACCTGTGGACGGAGTATATCGCGACATGGCCCCATGCCGAATATATGCTTCTGCCGCGCCTGAGCGCGCTGGCCGAAGTGGGGTGGAGCCTCGACCGGAAGGATTATGCCGGCTATCTGCACCGTGTCCGCCGCCTGGCGCGGATCTACGATGCCTGCGGGTATAATTATGCGCGGCATATTTTCGGGGAGTAGACTACTCCCGCATACGAACGGGGATCGGCTGTGTGTCGATCCCCGTTTTTTGTGCCCCGCAGCGGCGCCGCAGGCCCTCGGGGATATTATCTCGGGTTTTGGGCGGCGTGTTCGTAAATTTTTCCTATCTTTGGAGGCAAAAAGTGTGCGGATTATGGATTTGAAATACGTGCGGAGCGAATTGCGCAAGCTCTCGGAAATCGTTGAAGGCTGGAATGCGAACCAGGAGATCGGCTCCCTCGAGCGGGATCTCGTACTCGATAAGTTGCGGACACTCTACGAGGCCGTGCGTTTCGGTGCGGAGGCGGAACCTCCCGCGGCAGATGCCTCCGGACAGGAACCCTTCCCGACGGAGATTCCGGTCAGCTTAGACCTCGGCGAGGTGCTTTCGATCGAGTCGCTGTCCGTGGCGGAACCCGAATTACCGTCGCTCTCCGGATCCGGGCCGGAACCCGAATCAGGGTTCATTGCGCCCCTGGCCGGCCTGCCCGTGGCGGAGTCCGGGGCAGATTTCCCCGATTGCGATACCGCGGTGGCGGAAACGGTGGCCGAATCCGTGCTGGATTCCGTGCCGGCGGACGGACAAGAGCCGGCCGGGGTTGTTGCGGAACCTGCCGAAATCCCGGCTGAACCGGCTGCGGGGCCGATTGCGGAGGCTGAACCCCCGGTTGCCGGGCTGGTTTCCGATCCTGAAACCCCGGCTGCGGAAGAAATTCCTGCGCCCGAATCGACTGGAAATAGCGCCGGCAAGGAAGTGCCGGCTGAAAATATTGCGGCGGCATCCGAATCGCATGGGGATTCCGGTTCGCAGGAGCTTGCCCGTGTGCCGGGGGCATCCGGGCCGCAAGGGGCAACCGCCCCCCGGGACGAGCCCGCACACCGGGAAGCACCCTCGGGGATGCCCGAACCGGAAGCAATTGCCGGATCAGGGGCGGAAACGGGCGTTACCCACCCGGCTCCCGGAGCGGGGACGCATCCTGCGGCAGCGCCGCAGCCGATCGCGCCGACCTTGTTCGGCATCGAAGAGGAGACCCAGCGCCACCGCCATAAACAGCGGGTAATCATGTCGCTTTACAATCCCGAACCCACGGCTGCACGGCCAACGGCCGAAAAGCCTGCTCCGGCACCTGCCGCGGGGGACGCCGCAAGAACCGCGGCCGGGCGGCCGCAGCTTCCAACCGACAGTCTGGCAACCGACAGCCCGGAACCGGTATCCGGCCCTGGCGTTTCTGTCCCGGACACCCAGCGTATGTTCGCCGGGGATGAAGCTCCTGCGGAAGGGGTGTATGCGGCGTCCGTGTCGCAGCGTCCGGCACCCGTGCCCGACACCGGGAATGACGACGAAGAGCCCGATTTCGAGGAGATTACCCTTGCAGGGAACGGGGCGCCGAATAACGGGGCCGTACTGGGCGAAGTGATCAACCATGACAAACAGACGCTGGCCGATACGATTGTGCCGCCGCGCGACATGGCCTCGGAACTGCGCCGCAGCGAGCCCGTCACCGACCTGAGGCGCGCCATCGGCATCAACGACAAGTTCCTGATGATCCGCGACTTGTTCGACGGCGATGCCCGGGCTTACGAAGCGGCGCTCGACAAGCTCGATGCCTTCGGCGATTTCGACGACTGCATGATTTACATTGCCGAGAATTATGTCTGGAATGCCAATTCCGACGGCGCGAAGTTCCTGATGGAACTGCTCGAACGTAAATTCGCATAGCCCCATGGCCAAGCTCTATATCGTACCTACCCCGATCGGGAACCTCGACGATATCACGCTGCGGGCGGTCAATGTGCTGCGCGAGGTGGATTTCATCCTCGCCGAGGATACGCGTACTACGTCGTTCCTGCTCAGACACCTCGGTATCGAGAAAAAACTCCATTCGCACCACAAGTTCAACGAACACGCCACGGTCAAGATGGTGGCCGGGTCGATTGCCGCCGGACGCAATGCCGCGCTGGTCTCGGACGCCGGGACGCCCGGGATCTCCGATCCGGGGTTTCTGCTGGTCAGGACGTGTGTCGAGGCCGGCATCGAGGTCGAGACGCTCCCCGGTGCCACGGCGCTGGTTCCCGCTCTTGTGCAGAGCGGATTCCCGTGCGACCGGTTTTGTTTCGAGGGGTTTCTGCCCCAGAAAAAGGGGCGGGCGAAGCAGTTGCAGTCGCTTGCCGACGAGGAGCGCACGATGGTATTCTACGAATCGCCCTACCGGGTGGTGAAATGCCTCGAACAGTTCGCCGAAGTTTTCGGATCGGAACGCAGGGTGTCCGTATCGCGTGAGCTGACCAAGAAGTTCGAGCAGACCGTGCGGGGCACTGTCGCCGAAGTGCTGGAACATTTTCGTACGACGGAACCCAAAGGCGAATTTGTGATCGTATTGGCCGGGAAACCCAAACCGAAGAGGGAATTACCGGATGAGGAGACTGAATAAAGGACTGGAAAATGGAAAACAACAACGATACGCATCGGATCAAACGTTCTTCCTCGGCATGGCTGGGAGAGATGCGTGAATTCCTCCGGGGGCGTTTCAGCCTCGACGAAGACAAGGCACAGCGCGACGAGGTCGTGGCGTCGATCTCCAAAGGGGTGGTATTCCGCGGGGTCAACCTGTGGGTGCTGATTTTTGCGACGATGATCGCGTCGCTGGGCCTGAATGTCAATTCGGCCGCCGTGATTATCGGCGCCATGCTCATCTCGCCCATCATGGGGCCGATCATGGGCATCGGCCTCTCGCTGGGTATCAACGATTTCGAACTGCTCAAAAAGTCGCTGCGCAATTATGCGCTGATGTTCGTCGTGGCGATCGTCACCTCGACAGCCTATTTCCTGGTGTCGCCCCTGTCGTCGAACAGCAGCGAGTTGCTGGCACGTACCGTGCCGACGACCTACGACGTGCTGATCGCATTGTTCGGCGGCCTGGCTGGTATCGTGGCGCAGACGCGGCAGGATCGCACTTCGACCGTGATCCCGGGCGTGGCGATCGCTACGGCGCTGATCCCGCCCCTTTGTACCGCGGGCTTCGGCCTTGCCACGGGGCAGATACGGTTTTTCTTCGGGGCGTTCTACCTCTTTTTCATCAACTCGGTATTCATCGCCCTGGCGACCTATGCCATGGTGCGGTTCCTGAAATACGAGAAAAAGGCGTTCATCGACAAGGTGCGCGAGCGCAACGTGAAGCGGCTGATGATGGTCATCACGCTGGTGACCTTCATCCCGAGCGTCGTCATCGGGTTCCACATGGTCAGGGTGTCGCTTTTCGAGGCGGCGGCCGACAAATATGTCTCGCAGGTATTCAATTTTCCCCATACGCGTGTGATCGAGTGCAATAAGCGTTACGCACACCACGGACATCCGTCGCAGATCGAACTGCTGCTCCTGGGGGAGCCGCTCGACGACGGAACCATAGAAAACGCCCGCACGCAGATGGGTAGCTTCGGGCTCGACAAGGCCGAGCTGGTCGTCCGCCAGGCAAACACCACGGACAAGATCGACGTGGCGTCACTGCAACAAAGTTACCTCGAGCTTCTGGAGGAGAAGAACAGGCGCATCGGCGAGATGGCTGCGCAGCTGAAACGCTACCGCGTCACGAATGTCGAGGTGGACGACATTTCGCGCGAGGTGGGTGCCATGACCACGAACGTCAGGGCCATATCGCTCATGAAGGGCATTACGTTCGACGTTTCGGGCGCACCGCTCGATACGACGCTCGTCTGTGTGGTCACGCCGAAAGTCGCATCTGATTCCATCGACCGGACGACGCTCGCGAACTGGCTGAGAATCCGCACCAAGGTCGCCAATGTAAAACTTTTCGTCGAACCGTAACCGCTGATTTTCCGGATGAAACGTACAGAGCTGAATTTCATACAAAAGATATGGTTGGAGTTCCTGTGGCTTGGGGCGCGGGTATTTGCCGTGATGCCTTACTGGTTCAAGTACTACATTGTTGAAAACCTGCTCTTTTTCATCATATATTATTGCCTGCGCTACCGCATGAAGGTCGTGAAGGCCAATTTGCGGAACTCGTTCCCCGAAAAAAGCGAGCAGGAACGGGCGGCCGTCTGCCGCAGTTTTTACCGTACGCTTGCCGAGATTTTCGTCGATACGGTCAATATGGCCCACATGAGCGAGGAAAAAGGCCGTACGGTACTCACCGTAAAAGGGTTCGAGGAACATTATGCGCAGGTGCACGGCCGTGACTGGATCGCCATGACGGCCCATTTCGGCTGCTGGGAGTATTGCTCCTACTGGGGGCTTTACGAACGCTCGCAGATGCTCGTGGCCGTTTACCACCCGTTGCGCAGCAAAGTGATGGAACGCCTTTACCAGCGCCTGCGCAACTACGAGAATTCGATGACCGTGGCGATGAAGGATTCGCTGCGCTTCTACCTGCGCAACAGGGAACGCGGCATCGAGGGCAAGAACCTCGTGATGGGGCTTATCGCCGACCAGAACCCGCCGCGCCGCCCCGACAGCCATTGGTTCCGCTTTCTCAACCAGGATACGATCTTCTTCGATGGCGGGGAGAAACTGGCGCTGCGCTGTAACCTGCCGGTCTATTTCGTCCGGATGGAGCGCTTGCAGCGGGGACGTTACCAGATGTCGTTCGAACCGATCTATGACGGTGTGGAGGAGGTCGCCGAATACGAAATCACGGAACGCTACGTTAGACGTTTGGAAGCCATGATCCGCGAGCATCCCGAGCTCTGGATGTGGTCGCACCGCCGCTGGAAACACAAACGCACGAATGCCAATCGTTAAAATCGTCATACTCAACTGGAACGGCGCGGAACACCTGCGCCGCTTCCTGCCGAGCGTC
>NZ_FR893486.1:37005-39553 GCF_000435435.1 Alistipes sp. CAG:29
GTGCCCGCGGCTCCCGCCGGGGGCGGGGTCGTCGTCGCCGACAACGGTTCGACGGACGGGTCGCTGGCGGTGCTGGCGGAGAAGTTCCCGACCGTCGCTGTGGTGCGCCTCGACCGGAATTACGGTTTCGCGGGCGGTTACAACCGCGCTTTGGCGCAGGTCGAGGCGGATTATTACCTGCTGCTCAATTCCGATGTCGAGACACCCCGGGGATGGCTGGAGCCGATCCTCGGCGTTCTGGAGCGTGAGCCCGACGTGGCGGTCGTTTCGCCCAAGCTGGTTTCGTGGCTCGACCGTACGAAATTCGAGTACGCAGGGGCTTCCGGGGGCTTTATCGACTTCCTGGGCTATCCTTTTTGCCGGGGGCGTATCCTCAAGCGGGTCGAAGCCGACGAGGGGCAGTACGACGATGCCCGCGACGTATTCTGGGTCAGCGGAGCGGCTTTTTGCTGCCGTGCCGACGTGTTCCGCGCATTGGGGGGCTTCGACGACGATTTCTTCGCCCACATGGAGGAGATCGACCTCTGCTGGCGCATGCAGCTCGCGGGTTACCGCGTGCGGGTCGTGCCCGGGAGTACGGTCTACCACCTCGGCGGCGGGACGCTGACGACCGATTCCCCGACCAAGGTGTTCTACAACCATCGCAATAACCTGGCGATGCTCTACAAGTGTGCTTCTCCCGTACAGCGTGCCGTCGTGGCCGTCGTGCGCCCCGTGCTCGACCTGATGGCTGCATTGTCGTACCTGGCACAGGGGCGGGGCGATAATTTCCGTGCCGTATTCCGCGCCTGGCGCGATTTTCTCCGCTGGCACGGCAGCCTGTCGCGCAAGCGGAAGGAGATTCGGCAGCAGTGCAGGGGGACGGTCGCCGGGAGGGTTTACCGCGGTTCCGTAGTCCTGCGTTACCTTTTGGGGCGAAAGACCTTCGGGCGGATGATGTGACCCGGCGGAAAAGCTCAGGACGGAGATTTGCCTTCCGGCGGAATAACCTAAAATAAGACCTCCCGGTTTTGCCGGGAGGTCTTATTTTAAACAGTATTCGGTGTTTTCCTACTTGTTGATTTTCGCCCACGAATCCTTGAGCGTCACCGTGCGGTTGAACACGGGGTGTTCGGGTGTCGAGTCGGTGTCGGGACAGAAGTAGCCTACGCGCTCGAACTGCACGGCCTGCCCTATGGGTATGTCGCGCAGCGACGGCTCCAGGTAGCCCGTGACCTTGACCATGGATTCGGGGTTGAGGTTGTCCTCCCAGGTCTGTCCTTCCTCCACGTCGTCGGGGTTCTCCTTCGTGAAGAGCGGGTTGAACAGGCGGATTTCGGCCTCCACGGCATCTTTGGCCGATACCCAGTGGATGACACCCTTCACGCGGCGGCCGTCGCTCGACGACCCTCTGCCCGACATCGGGTCATAGGTGCAGCGCAGCTCGGTGATGTTGCCCGCGGCATCCTTGATGACCTCCTCGCACCTGATCAGGTACGAATAGCGCAGGCGCACCTCGCCGCCGGGTGCCAGGCGGAAGAACTTTTTGGGAGGCTCCTCCATGAAATCGTCGTGCTCGATGTAGATGACCTTCGAGAAGGGCACCTGCCGCGTGCCGGCCGATTCGTCCTCGGGGTTGTTGATCGCCGTGAAGAGCTCGGTCTTGCCTTCCTCGTAGTTGGTGATGACCACCTTCAGCGGGTTGAGCACTGCCATGCGGCGCTCTGCGATCTTGTTCAGGTCTTCGCGCACGCAGTATTCGAGCTTGCCCAGGTCGATCACGTTGTCGCGCTTGGCGACGCCCACCATCTCGGCGAAGTTCCGCACCGAGGCCGGGGTATAGCCCTTGCGGCGCAAAGCGCAGATCGTCGGCATGCGGGGGTCGTCCCAGCCCATCACGGCGCCTTCCTGCACGAGTTTGAGCAGCTTGCGCTTCGACATCATCGTGTAGGTGAGGTTCAGCCGGGCGAATTCGTACTGGTGCGAAGGGTAGATCTCCAGCGCCTGGATGAACCAGTCGTAGAGAGGACGGTGCACGTCGAATTCGAGCGTGCAGATCGAGTGGGTGATCTGCTCGATCGAGTCGCTCTGGCCGTGGGCATAGTCGTACATCGGGTAGATGCACCACTTGTTGCCCGTGCGGTGATGCTCGGCATGGATGATGCGGTACATGATCGGGTCGCGGAAGAGCATGTTGGGGTGCGCCATGTCGATCTTGGCGCGCAGCACCTTGGCCCCGTCGGGGAATTCGCCGTTTTTCATGCGGACGAACAGGTCGAGGTTTTCCTCCACGGAGCGGTCGCGCCACGGCGACGGAGTGCCCGGTACGGAAACCGTACCGCGGTTTTCGCGGATCTGCTCCTGTGTCTGGTCGTCGACGTATGCCAACCCTTTTTTAATCAGTACGATCGCCCAGTCGTAGAGCTGGTCGAAATAGTCCGACGCATAGCGTTCGACGGCCCAGTCGAACCCGAGCCACTGGATGTCGCGCTTGATCGAATCGACATACTCCACATCCTCCTTGACGGGGTTCGTGTCGTCGAAACGGAGGTTGCACTTGCCTCCGTAT
>NZ_FR893486.1:39581-39956 GCF_000435435.1 Alistipes sp. CAG:29
GAGCCAGCCCGAAGTTGATGCAGATGCTCTTGGCGTGTCCGATATGCAGGTAGCCGTTCGGTTCGGGCGGGAAACGGGTCTGGACGCGCGTTTCGCCCTTGGCGATCGACTCTTCGATGATCTCTTCGAGGAAGTTCAGCGACTTCTCCCGTGTTTCGTTTGTTTCGCTTGCCATATGTGTATGTTTCGCTTGTTGTATGCTTTATTTCTTTGCCTTGGGGCCGATGTTGAACAGCTTCTGGATGTCCACCGAGAGCTTCACGACCTGCTGCGTGCCCATGCCCGTGCCGTCGTAGTGGAACACCATGCCCGCCTCGACGGCCAGCGTGCCCTTGAAGAATCGGCGGTCGTAGCCGACCCACGTGCGGTTATAGA
>NZ_FR893486.1:40022-40623 GCF_000435435.1 Alistipes sp. CAG:29
AGCCCGTCCTGTCCGTAGGTGACGGGGATGTCTTCGCCGACCGCGATGTTGCGCAGGGGTTGCAGGTTTTCGCCCAGATAGAGGTTGTTCTCAAGTTTCACGCCCCACTTGGTCAGCACGAAGTCGATCTGTGCACCGCACGGTTTTTTCCAGTTGTGGTCTACGCTGCGGCCGCGCTGCGGGGCGAAGAGGAACCCGGCCTTGATGTCGAAGTCGAAGTAGGCGTTGAATCCCCAGCCCGCATAGGGGTTTACCAGCAGGTTGTCCGTGACGTTCTCGTTGAGCTTCGAACCTGCGAAATGGAACATCGAGAAGGCATAACCGAAGTAGAAGCCCCGCTCGAGCGTATAGCGTCCCGCCGAGATGATGCGGAACATTTCGCGCGACTGCTCGGAATACATGCCTTCCCAGTCGATCGCCATTTCTACATAGGTGTTCTCGCGCTCGGTGGATTTATAATGCCCGAGGAAACCCGAAAGGCGGTTGTGGTAGAACGCCGTCGAGTCGCTGAAGAACGCCCTCGAATAGTCGCCCAGCAGCTCCTTGCGGTCAAAGATACCGGCGTTGGCCTGTACGTTCTTGCTGTTGAACTGGTAGTATA
>NZ_FR893487.1:0-3036 GCF_000435435.1 Alistipes sp. CAG:29
AATATCTTTTTATAAGGGAATTTCATTTCCGACACAAAAAATATGCGACTATCAACCAAAGACAAGGACAGCATATAATGCCATCCTTATCCGTCCTATAACATATTTTCTATGGAAGAAACAAGAATTACCCTTGTCTGTGACAATGATGTGCAAAGGTATAAAGCATTTAATCAAAATCCAAATTTTAACATAATATTTTACAAAAAAAATTTAATCGAAGTCTTATGGTTGCTGTTCTTGCAGGCTTTCATTATCTTTGAGTAACCGAAAACTTTACGATTATGGGCTATACGATACCTCAAAATTGGAATGATGAAGCTATGGAGTATGTCAATAAACTGACAGACAAAATCAATGTCGGTTGGGATGGCGAGGACTATTGTTTGAGCGACTGGAATTTGCGGTTTCTCTCCCGAATGAATAGAGAGGTAATAAAACCGCCGTTCACATATCAAGCATTCCTCGATAATAAAGACATTATCGCTACATTGGAAGGATACGAATTAGATGTAAAAAAATTCTGGTTCGCCCTGCTTTATATTTACGATATTACAATGGATTTTGGAATAAATGCAGCAGACGCCAGCAAGACGGATTATGATATATTGGTTGAAATTGAAGATTATCTGGAGAATCATCCACAAGCCGTTCTTTACCTGTCGGACGATAAGGAGATTCGCAAAAGCTACCGTTATGAGACCAACAGCCCTGTAATATTGCAAAATCTACGTCGATTCGTGAAGCGGGAACTTGACAAATACCAAGAAGCACCACAATTAAAGGTATGGACGCTTGATATTATGTGCAGGAATTACACGAAATCATTTGGTGCTGCTCAACAACAGGTGTTGTTGTACAAATTATTTAAGGTATTGTTCGATGTCCTCGGCATGCCCGATTTACGAGCCGAACGTGGTAGTACCGTTTCATACAGCAAACTATTACTTATTTCTCGGATTATCCATTTCTGCCGACTATCGAGAAAGGAGGTATTTTTGGTAAGTGATTCTGCGTTGAAAGGAAATATCAAACAATATGGAGATTTCGATTTCAACCAACGGCATCCCAAGACTTATGCAGGTGGTTTGAAACTCCCCAAAGAAGAGGGTGAGTAAATCGGCCTGTGTTTTACTCCCTAATAAGGGCTGAATTTCTATCGACCTTTGTGGTGTCGGGAGGGCGTTCCTCTCGATGCTCCAGCCAGAGGGCGATGGTCTGAAGCAAATAGAAGCCCCTCCGTAAAGGACGGAGTAATCCACAGCTATGAAAAAGATGAACATCACCATCGAGAACGAAGCACGCCAGTTTGCATTTGTCAAGGGCAACCGCGCGATCAACGCCAAGACGGTTAAGGCCAAAGAAAATTCCATTAAGGAGTACGGGCAGTTGTCGCCCATCATAGTAGTTAAGGGAGAGGATGTCTACCTTATGGACGGTCATCTGGTAGACCTCGATGGGAACGACATTCCCGATGACCAGACCGAAAACTACTATGCCGTGCTGGACGGTCAGCACCGATTGGTTGCCTATCTGAATTTGAAACTGAATCTGGATGACTTCGTAATTTGTGAGCCGCTGAATGTCGAAATGTCGATTGCGGCACTGATTGCAGAAATGAATATCTGCACAAAGACGTGGACGGGTACGGATTATATGGCGGCTCCTGCAATGATGCTCGGTGTCGAAAATAAAGTCTTTGAGTTTGCAATGTACCTCCGTAGCAAAGGCTGCCCGCTGGCAACCATTTCCTTATGGTGTACGGGCGCAAATTCCCTCAAACCAAAAGACCTTGTGGCCTGTGTCAAGAGTAAGGAACTGCCCAAAGCATTTGGAGAGGCTGGATGGTATGAACGGAGTGTCAAGTGGTATGAGGCCGCGCAAGGCAAATTTCCAGATACGTTCTTGGCAAAAAAGTACCTGATTACCCACCTCTCCAAGAAATTCAGCAATGCGGCAGACCCTACGGCGTTTACTGTTCAGATGGTGGAGCAAATCAATCGACTGACTGCCGAACAAGCGCAAGAGATTATGAAACCTCAGACAGGAGAGGGGCTGTCACGGGAACAGGCCACATATGATATGCTGGAAAAACACCTCGGATAATGAGGAGGCTACCCATCATTAGGAAAAAAGGAGGTCGGTTACCATATTGGTCGCCGACCTCCAAACTCCTATAACAAGTGTTGCATTGCAGCGTCGATTTGTGAGTTCTCGAAACTGTCCAAGTAAATCTGTGTCGTGGATAGGTCTGAATGCCCCAATGATTCGGAAATGATGGCAATATTCACTCCCGACCTTTTCAGCACGGTGGCGAACGTATGCCGAGCGACATAGGTAGTCAATGGCATTTCCAATCCTATCTGCTCACCCAGCGTCTTTAACTCCCGATTGACTTTCCGCAGAACCTTGTGTGTGCGGTTGAAAATCTGTTGTGCTGTCTTGTGTTCCGTGCGGTCGAGAATAGGGAAGATATAATCTTCTTGTGCGTGGTTGGCCTTGCTGTATTTCTCGATAATCCGCATGGCGTTCGGTACGAGTTGAAAGGACAGCAATTTCTGTGTCTTGTGGCGGGAGTAGTAAATCCTGCCGTCCACAATATCGCAGTAACGCAGGGTAGCCATATCCGTAAAATTAATGCCTGCCGTGTAGTAGGAGAACAGAAAGATGTCCCGTGCAAATTCGGCATAGTTCGTCCTATAATTAGGGGCTATCTCCAATGCAACGAGTTTCTGTATATCCTCTTTCGTGATGGCTCGTTTCCTCGTCCGTGTCCATAGGCTACCGACCTTGTATTTTGCAAACGGATTTATCTTTTGGAGAAACAAACCCTCTGCAAGAGCCTTGTTATAGGCGGCCTTAAAGATGGCAAATTTCGTGGCTATGCTGTTGTTTACATTGCCCTCTTTACGCAGGAACAATTCAAAATCACGCAGGAACGCTAAATCTATTTCATCGAACCGAGTGTTCAGCGACCTAAATTCAGACAAGCGGGAGAGTAGGGAACGGTGTTTGGATGCCGAGCCGTATTTGCCG
>NZ_FR893488.1:0-4731 GCF_000435435.1 Alistipes sp. CAG:29
CACGGTTTAGGAAACCCTCGTTCTATCCCTTGAACTATGAGGCCGGATAAAAATTGCGGCGCACTTTTCTGCAAAGCGCAGCGCAAATATAATAATTTTTCCCGGTTTTAGAAACTGAACCCTACGCCGATCGAAAATGTGTGGGCACGGGCGGTGTAATTACCCGAAAAATCGGTGACCGGATTGGTGAGCTGGCTTTCGGGAACGCCTGCTGCCGCCAGTTTTTCGTTCACGATGCCCAGCACCGAATTGGTGTAGGGATAGGAGCCCGTACGTTCGGGATCGGCCGAATTGACATAGCCGTATGCGATGTCGATATTCATCCATTTGATCGGGCGGAAGGTGACGCCGGCCGTATAGGCGAGCTTGGTCATCGACGGGGTCTCGGGATTGAGGTAGTCGCTGCGCACGGGGCTTTCATCCACGTACATACCCATACGGGCGGTCAGCCAGTCGAGTGCGTGGTACTGGCCGCCGAAACGGAACGCCAGCGTGTTGGAGTATTTTTTATCGCTGACCGGGATGTTCAGTACGGGGGTGTTGCTGCTCGGTTCGAGAATCTTGACGTCGAGTTTGTCGTAGGCACTCCAGAGCACATATTGCAGGTCGACGGCGAACTCCCATTTCGGAACGGGACGGAAGCTGACACCCCACGTCAGCGATGCCGGCAGGGGCAGCTCGGTCTTCACGACGGCCGACGTGAGCTTGGCGGGGTCGAGACCCAACTGGGGCAGGAGCTGTCCGATGACCTGGGCGATTTGGGTATTGTCGATCATACGCAGGTCGATCGAACCCGAATCCACCTTCATTTTGAGTTTCGAACGGTAGGTAAAGCCCAGCGACCACTGTTCGTTGATGTCCCACATCACACCGAGGTTTACTCCGACGGCCATTTTGGCTTTGCCTTCGAGCCCCAGCGATATCAGGTTTTTGTCCCCGGCCATTTCGAAGAGGTCGGGCATTTGCGGGTTGAGCATTTGCAATGCGCCCATGAGCGCTTTGTTCTGCGGATTGTCGGCGCCGATAGGCAGCAGCGAGCGCGAAAGGTCGAACTTGCCCCAGGTCATCATCAGACCGCCGCCGATGGAGAGGTGTTCGCAGAGTTTGAACGAGACGGTAGGCTGGATATTGTAGGCCTTGAGGTTGATCGACTGGACGAGTTGCGCCCCCGGCCAGTTGTTGCCCCAGTCCATCGAGGAGCCGAACGGCGTATTGAAAGCCAGGCCGACCGACATCCAGTCGAGGGGTTTGTAGTTGAAATAGGCGTAGAGCGGGGTCGCTATGCTGTTGTCCGAGGTGTAGTGCTGCGGCTTGGTCTTGCCCGTATAGTCGGGGAGCGATGTATAGGTGGCCTTCGAAGCGATGCCGGTGATGCCGACCGAGATGTCGAATCGGGTGTCCTGAAACGAGGCGGCGGCGGGGTTGAACCAGATCGACTCGGAGTTAAGCTTCATGGCCGTACCCACGTGTCCCATACCGTTCTGCTTCGAAGAGAGGTTGTTCACTTGATATCCTTCGGCGTATGCTCCCGAAGTGACGGCAGCGGTGGCCAGAAGAAGGAAAAGTTTTTTCATAACGTATTGGTTTGGTTTGTACTATACGCCTGTTGCGGCGTGTAAAAATCGAGGGCAAAAGTAGGAAAACTATCTCTGCCGCCCAAATTTTTTGGTCTAAAATTCCTGAAAATTGACCTATATGGTATAGGATTGGCCGAAACGCCGGGTGGGGCCGGACTCTCCGGCTTCCAAAAAAAAGTGCGGCATTATCCGTGCCGCACTGCGTGTCCGAGATTGCCGGTCGGGCTATTTCCGGTTGTTATATGCCTCGAGCGCCTTGCCCAGTACGACCAACGCCCGTTCGAGGTCTTCCTTCTTGAGTACGTAGGCGATGCGGACTTCGTTGCGGCCGCACGCCGGATCGGAGTAGAAGCCCGATGCGGGGGCGAGCATTACGGTTTCGCCTTCGTAGTCGAAGTCGGAGAGACACCATGCGCAGAAATCGTCGCTGTCCTCTACCGGCAGCCGTGCCACGGTATAGAAGGCGCCCATCGGGATCGGCGAGTATACGCCTGGTAGGCGGTTCAGCCCGTCGATCAGGCATTTGCGCCGTTCGATATACTCCTCGTAGACTTCGGTGCTGTACGATCGCGGCGCGTCGATCGAAGCCTCGGCGACGATCTGTCCGATCAGCGGGGGCGAGAGGCGCGCCTGGCAGAATTTCATCACGGCGTTACGCAGCGTCCGGTTCTTGGTGATGAGCGCCCCGATACGGATTCCGCACTCCGAGTAGCGTTTCGACACCGAGTCGATCAGCACCACGTTTTGCTCGATGCCTTCGAGGTGGCAGGCCGATATGTAGGGCGACCCGGTGTAGATGAATTCGCGGTAGACTTCGTCGGAGAAGAGGAACAGGTCGTATTTTTTGACCAGGTCGCGGATGCGGTTCATCTCCTTGCGTGTGTACAGGTACCCCGTGGGGTTGTTGGGATTGCAGATCAGGATACCGCGCGTGCGGTCGTTGATGAGCTTTTCGAATTCCGCGACGTCGGGCAGTGCGAATCCCTGCTCGATCGACGAAACCACGGGACGTATCACGGCCCCCGCGGAGATGGCGAAGGCCATGTAATTGGCATAAGCCGGCTCGGGGACGATGATCTCGTCGCCGGGGTTGAGGCACGACATGAAAGCGAACAGCACGGCCTCGGAACCGCCCGTCGTGACGATGATGTCGTCGGGCGAGAGCTTGATCTGGAACTGTTCGTAGTAACCTACCAGTTTCTCGCGCAGCGAGCGGTACCCGTCGCTGGGGCTGTATTCGAGCACCGTACGGTCGATCTTTTTCAGGGCGTCGAGCCCGGTCTGCGGCGACGGCAGGTCGGGCTGGCCGATGTTCAGGTGGTAGATCTTGGTGCCGCGTGCCCGGGCGGCTTCGGCCAACGGGACGAGCTTGCGTATGGGTGAAGCCGGCATCAGCTCGGCGCGTTGTGAGATTTCTGGCATGTGTGAAAAAAGTTAAAAAACGCAGTGGAAATTACTCGACCTCGGCCGTGGGGCGGAACTTGATGGCCTTGCGCGGCGGGATCTTCACCGGGGCGCCCGTGCGCGGATTGCGGCCCATGCGTGCGGATTTCTGCTGCACGCTGAATGTCCCGAGCCCGGTGAGGGTAAGGCGCTCACCCTGCCGGAGACTGTGTACGGTCACGCGGATGATGGCATCGACCGCCTTGCGCGCGTCGACTTTCGAGATGTTAGCGTCGAGGGCTACCGCCTCGACCAGCTGCGCTTTGTTCATGTTCTATAATGTGTGAAAAGTTGCGACCTTACCTAACTTGTTGACAAAGATATGGAATTTTCCTAAAAGTCAAAAATAATGTCCTTGATTTGAAGTCCCGCTCCGGCCGCCCCGGAAATAATCGGGGTAAAGATTTGGCAGAATGGAAAAACCGTGCTACTTTTGTCCCCGGAAAGATGGCAGAGTGGTCGATTGCGGCGGTCTTGAAAACCGTTGAGCTGCAAGGCTCCGGGGGTTCGAATCCCTCTCTTTCCGCCGAATGTATGAAGAATCGACAGCAAGAGGGGCTATCACAGCCCCTCTTGTCTTATTCAGGTGTCGGGGTGGCCTATTGTGTGCCCAGTTCTTTATAGAGTTCCAGCCGCAGGCCGCAGTAGTTTTCGATTATTTCGGCAGCCTTTTGAACACGCCCCATGTGCATTTCCAATTCCTGCGGAGCCATGTAGAATTCGGCGCTATACGGCGTTTTCATCAAAATTTGTTTCAGCCATGGCAGCGTGAAAATGTTTTCGATATGGTTGTCGTCGAATACCAGCATCAGCTTTGTCGAAAGCGTCCGCATCCGGTCGTGCATCACGACCGGATCATGGATGTCGAACTCCATACCGTGATAGACATAGTAGAGCGTGTGGTAGAAATAGACGATCGCCTGCGCCGAGAACTGTGCCGCCAGACGCACGTTGCGGCCACCGGCAAACGCATCCTGCGCCTGTTCGAGCAGGTCGTTGCCGAGCGTGCGGAACGTGTCGAAATGGAATTTGGCGTCGGCATAGGCTTTGGCAAAGTCAATCGGGTGCTTCGGGCGGCGAAACCGATAGTGGTCGCTGCAATGCAATAGTTCACCCTCGGCATGGGCAAAGTAGAGGAACGGCGTCCGATGCGATTCGACATAGTTCAAAGGCAGGATATAGGGATTGATGTAGGAGACCTTCCGGTAGCGGTACGGCATCCTGTACCGCAGGATGCGTTTTGCCCGAATCCAGTCGTATTCCGGCGTTTCGCGCACGACCATCAGCAGGTCGTAGGCCACGGCATCGCTGTGGGGCGTGCCGCCGGCCAGCTTTCCGAAAAGCAGGACGTATTCCGGGTCGAAATAGCCGTCCGTCAGGTGGCGGATCATCTGCGCCGCTTCGTTGGGGTCGTAGAGCAGTTCGTCGGGGCGCCCGGGTTGCGGTTGCGGTTGCGGTGCGGGTTGCGCGGCAGATTGCGCGGCGGGCTGTGCCGGTTCCATGGCGGGAGCGACGATCTGTTCGATGTCCGGCTGTTGCGCGGCCCGCGTGGTTTGGGGGACTATGGGTTGCACAGGCTGTTCCTGCGCGGGGTTTTGATTCGGTTCCATTTTGTTTGATTTTAAGATTGCAGACGAAGCCTGCGGGGTTTGAAAACATGCGCAGCGTGTTTGCAGACCTCCGCCGGGGGAGGCTTCGGCCTGCCGCTGCC
>NZ_FR893488.1:4749-11271 GCF_000435435.1 Alistipes sp. CAG:29
CGCCGGCCGCTGCCTGTGGCAGCGGATACGATGGGCATAAAAAGGGCTGTCCTTATCGTGCAACGGGGCACAACAAAGAGAATAAAGGTTTGGTTAGCAGTCGTTTGCTAATCGGGCGGGTGGAAATGGAGACGGATCGGGAGGTTGCACGGCGGAAACCGCTTGCGGCTGGCCTTGCGGCGTGTCTGTACCGGGGTACGGACGGAAGATAGTGTTCGCATAATACAAAAAAAAGTGTGCGCAGCTGCGAACACTATCTTCACCTTTTTACGGGCTCAATACAGGTGCCGTTCGCGGGATTGCTCCCCAACGGCTCTGCGCATACTTTTTTCGTGGTTTCCCGTATTGAGAATCCAGTGAAAAGGTTTTTTGAAAATAATGTTCGCAGGAGCAAAGATATAAAAAAAATGATAAATCGTAAAATGTAAATAACTTCTTGCATTTTAGATTGATGGAATATTAGATTTTATATATTTTTGTCAAAAGATTTTCTAATGGCTAATTCTCATAAAATATCCGGTTCTGCATTAATAGCCCTCAAAGAGGCATTAACTAATATTTATTGGATAAAAAACGATCTTAAAATGTTTGTTAATCATACAATCAATAATAAATCGTTTGTATCTACTTTAGACATGACCAAATATAAACGAGAAATAGCAAATGACATTGTAAATAGAATGTCAAATCGATTGGACATATATGAAGAAGATTTGTTATTATTACTTAAAGTAGTATCCGATATGTCTGATTTTTCGCATTTAAAGAAATGGGAAGACGCAGATAAAAAGATAAAAAAAGCCCAGGAAAGTGTTGAAGCGCTAAGACTACATACAAAAGGTTATTTTGCTATTATTGAAGAACAAAAGGAAGCAGAAACCCGGAAGATAACATACCAAAATAAAATACAGAAAGCTCAATTTTTTCAATCAGAATTAGAAAAATTAAAAATAGACTTTAATCGAATGTCTGCGTCATCGGCAAGTCCACAAAAACGCGGATATGAATTTGAACAATTCCTGAACTCCTTATTTAATTTATTTGATTTAGACCCGAAATGTTCCTATAAAATTAGTGGAGAGCAAATTGACGGTGCGTTTACTCATGATAACCAAGATTATCTAATTGAGGCAAAATGGGAGGCTAAAGCCATGCCAAAATCAGCATTGCATGCGTTTAGTGGTAAAGTTAAAGATAAATTAACAACAACACTTGGCTTGTTTATATCTATTTCAGGGTTTGCAGACGAATGTATAAGAAGAGAAAACTCAAATATAATCCTGATGGATTATCAAGATATAATTATGGTAATAGAGAATAGGATAGACTTAAAGCAGTTAATCTATCTTAAAAGACAACATGCATCGCAAACAGGTATTATACTTTATCATCCAGCATGTTAAGACCTACTTTCTTATCTAAATCAAAAGGGATAGAGCGAAATTTGCCCCGTTGTAATAGGCTATTAAACAGGCTAAGAGAGATTGAGAATAAAAAAGACCCAAAACCGGGTCTTTTTTATTGCGATTATTTCAATTCTATTGTTTCCTATTTCCGTTTCCTGCCTTTGGCGGCAACCCGCTGGGCGGCTGTGACTGTCTTTTTCGGGGTCTTGCGTACGCTTTTGGTCGCTTTGCCCTTGCCTTTGCCATTCTCGTCGCGTCCCCATGCCGTGCCTTCGTCGAATTTCATAAATGCCGACCAGTCGAAACCTTCGTTCGACATCTTGCTGAAATCGGGGATGTCCGGGTGGGGTGGGGTCTTGGTTTTCAGCTTCCGGCGCGGCGATGACGTTGGGTCATATGCCGTTTGGTCGTGTGAGGGTTCTGCGTGTACCGTTTCGTCGTGGGCGGGCGCCGGGTCGTACGCCGTCGGGGTTGCCGGGACGGGCGTTGCCGGCTTCACGTTCCGCGTCGGCTTTTTCGGTGCCGGGGCGTATGTCTGCCCGGCGGTCTGGTAATCCTCGGTTTTTGTGCGGCGGGGCTTGCGAACCGGGGCTTCCTGCGCCCCGTTTTCCCCGTCGCGGGCGATCTCGGCCATCGGCCGGCGGCCGCGGTTCAGCCGGTTGAGTTTGCGGACGACCTCCTCGGCATCGCGGAACGGGACGCTCACGAACGAGAAGTTGTCCGAAATCTGGACGTCGTTGATATATTTGTCGCGCAGGCCGCATTTGAATTTGAGCATGTCGACCAGCTTGCGTGCCGTGTAGCCGTCGCGTTTGCCCACGGCCAGGAACAGCCGCGCCGTACCCTTGCGGTCGACCGAGAAGGAGCGTATTTCGGGGTAGTTGTTCTGGTCGAGCTCGCTGCGGAACGCCAGGCGCAGCAGCGCACCCAGGGCTATGTCGGGGGTGTATTCGGCGAGCAGCTCTTCGGCGAATTCCTTGTAACCGTCGTAGCTTTCGTTTTCGACGATCTCCTGCATCTCCTCCTTGATCTTCAGCCGTTTCATCTCTACGATGTCCTGCGGCGAGGGGAGGGTTTCGCGTTTGATCTCGACCTTGATGTCGCGCATCAGGTTATTCAGGCCGCGGAACTCCGAGGGCGAGACGAACGTGATGGCCGTTCCCTGCTTGCCGGCGCGGCCCGTGCGGCCGATGCGGTGCACGTAGCTCTCCGAGTCCTGCGGCAGCGAGTAGTTGATGACGTGGGTCAGGTTGCCCACGTCGATGCCCCGGGCGGCCACGTCGGTAGCCACCAGGATATTGATCGTGCGGTCGCGGAATTTGCGGAGTATCTTCTCGCGCTGCGCCTGCGACACGTCGCCGTGCAGCACCTCGGCTGCGTAGCCGCGCGCCGTCAGGCGCGAGGCGGTTTCGTCGGCGCCGATCTTGGTGCGGGCGAAGATGATGCCGTAGAATTCGGGCTCGACGTCGATGATGCGGGTCAGGGCGTCGAACTTGTCGGCCTCGCGTACCTCGAAATAGATTTGTTCCGTGAGGTCGGCCGTGATTTGCTTGTGTTCCACGCGCACGATCTCCGTGTCGCGCATGTAGGTTTTCGAAAGCCGGATGATGCGCTCGGGCATCGTGGCCGAGAAGAGCAGCACGCGCCGCTCGTCGCTGGTGTGGCTCATGATCTCTTCGACGTCCTCGACGAAGCCCATGTTGAGCATCTCGTCGGCTTCGTCGAGCACGAGGTAACGGACGTTTTCCAGTTTCATCGTGCCGCGGCGGATGTGGTCGAGCACGCGCCCCGGTGTCCCGACGACGATGTCGATGCCTTTGGCAAGGCGACGCAGCTGTTCGCTCATCGCCGCACCGCCGTAGATGGCCGTGATCGAGAGTCGTTTTTCGCGGTTGTAGGAGAGCAGTTCTTCGGCCGCCTGGAGTGCGAGTTCGCGTGTCGGTACGAGGATGATGGCCTGTATCGGCCCGCGGGCGGGTTCGAGGGTCTGGAGTATCGGCAGTCCGTAGGCCGCGGTTTTGCCCGTGCCGGTCTGCGATTGCGCGATGATGTCGTTGGGTTTTGTGAGCAGGTGGGGGATGGTGAGCTTCTGGATTGCGGTGGGCGTCTCGAATCCCTTGGCGCGGACTGCGGCGAGCATCTGCTCGGAAAGCCCCAGGGCGCTGAAATCGTCTGTAATGGTCATGTGCATGTTTTATTCGGCACAAAGGTACGATAAAAAGCCGAAAAATGTGTAAAACGTGAAAAAACCGTGATTTACAACCCGTGTTTTGGTTCGGGGACATGCCGTTTGCCGCGGTTTGCAGGGACGGCGGTTCGCCCGTTTCAAATATTTTTGTTATATTTGCCCGAATTTTTAATCTAAATAGGATGGCATACAATTTATTGAAAGGCAAGAAGGGCCTTATTTTCGGAGCACTCAACGAGCAGTCGATCGCATGGAAAGTGGCGGAACGCGCCGTTGAAGAAGGGGCCGAAATCGTCCTTACGAATACTGCCGTATCTATTCGCATGGGTACAATCGGCCGGCTGGCTGAAAAATGCAATACGATCGTCGTCCCGGCCGACGCTACGAGCGTCGAAGACCTGGAAAACCTAATCGACAAGACGATGGAACATTTCGGGGGCAAGTTCGACTTCATGCTCCACTCGATCGGCATGTCGCCCAACGTCCGCAAGGGGCGCACATACGACGACCTGGATTACGATTACCTCTCCAAGACGCTCGACATTTCGGCGATCTCGTTCCACAAGGCGATCCAGGTGGCCCGCAAGAAGGACGCCATCAACGACTGGGGGTCGATCGTGGCGCTCTCGTATATCGCGGCACAGCGTACGCTCTACGGTTATAACGACATGGCCGATGCCAAGGCGTTGCTGGAGTCGATCGCCCGCAGTTTCGGGTATATCTACGGCCGTGAGAAGCACGTGCGCATCAACACCGTGTCGCAGTCGCCGACGCCGACCACGGCCGGAAGTGGCGTGCTGGGGATGGGCGACCTGATGAATTTCGCCGAGAACATGTCGCCGCTGGGCAATGCCTCGGCCAATGACTGCGCCGACTATGTGCTGACGCTTTTCTCGGATCTTACGCGCAAAGTGACGATGCAGAACCTCTACCATGACGGCGGTTTCGCGTCGATGGGTATGAGCCGCCGCGCCATGAAGACCTACGAAAAGGGGATGCGTTTCGAGGACGTGCACCAGAACCAGTACCCGTTCGGCGAGAACGCGGAATAGCTGGCGGAGATGCTTGAATAAAAGGGAAAGCCTGAAAAAGCTTTCCCTTTTATCAATATGTGGGAAATCATTGTTCGTGCCGGTTTAAAATATATCTCCCGTGCTGTTGGCGTACTGGATGATCTCGAATTTGTGTACGGCTTGCGCCGGAGCCGCGAAATAGTCGCTTTCGCCCGAAAGCCGGTAGACGCCTCTTTGGATGTCGACGGCCTCGATATGCAGCGAGTCGTACTTGTAGGAGTGCAGCGAATCGGCCTGTGGTAGCGGAGCAATATGCCGCCCTGGGGAAGCATTGTTGCCGTCCTGATTTTCCGGGGATAGGGCCCGTCCATATAGAGATCTGTTTTGACGCTGTCAGCAATGTGGAACGAAATGGGCCATGACCAGTCGTCATCGAGGTAATAATCACCCTTGTTTTCCTTCAGATTGACCTAATAGCCGTTGAAATTCCGGATTTCCGGGGCGATGTATTCAGATTTTACAGAGTCGGGCAGCATCTGGTCATAAAAATCGCGATAGCTTGGGTCGTTTAAATAAGACATGTAGACAGAATCGAGGTAACGGCTCTCGAAGAACCTGTGGGCGGGACTGTTCCGGTTGTGGGTGATAAACCGGTATTCGCGGTAGAGTTCCTTTCCTTCCGCCTTGCGGTAATGAGTTTCGATAACGGTTATCGAGTCGGCCGGGTTGAAGTTGGAAAATTCGGAGAAGAACAGTTTGCCGCCGAGCTGGCGGCGAACCGTATCTTCTACCGAGACGGGGCAGGTCTGCCGGTTGCGGACTTTGGGCTGCCGAGGGCGTGGCCTGCAGTTCTGCAGTTGCTTTTCCCGGACGGGAACCGCAACTGCAGAATACAAGCGGGAGTAATATTATACTATATTTCATACGGTCGGAGGCAGTCGGTATTAGTATTGGTGGTCGTCCCCGCGGATCTCTTCGCGGGTGATCGGCTTGCGGTTCATCGCCCGCCATGCGTACCAGATGTAGGCTGCGACGAAGGGGATCAGTAGCGAGACGATCGACATCACCTTGAGCGTGAAGAGGCTCGACGAGGAGTTGTAAATCGTCAGCGACGACTGCATGTCGGCCAGCGACGGGTAATAGGCCGTGTCGTTCCATCCGGCGCAGAGCAGCAGCGCCAGTACCGTCAGTACCGTACCCGCACCGCCGAACCAGATGGCGTTGCGCCGGCCGCGCCAGCCCAGTCCAATGCTCCACAGTACCGCCACCACGCCGAGGAGCAGCACCACGGCGAGGTAAGGCATCTCGATGAAGTTATGCAGGTACTTGTACGGCTCGATGGAGATCCGGCCTGCGGCATCGATCGCCCGGCCGTCGGCGAAGAGCAGCATGCAGAGCCATGCTACGAAGAAGAACACGAAACAGACGGCTGCGGGGATCATCCGCCGGCGGGTACGTTCGAGGATGGTCTTGTCATCGATGTTATTCATGAAATACTGGCAGGCCAGCGTTGCGGCGAGGAATGTCACGGCAATGCCCAAAAAGACGTTCGAGACATCCGTAAGTGCTTCTAACCCGTGCCACGGGGTTGTCCACTGCGAGATCACCGTTGCGCTGCCGCTTCCGGCGCCGTTGGCCAGGTTGAGGCGGTCGACCGTAAAGTTCGCGCCCGTGAAAAGTGTTCCGACGGCCGTGCCCAGCAGCAGCGGGCCGGCGATGCCGTTGATCATCAGGAATACGTTGAATGTCTTTTCGCCGAAGACGTTGCCCGGTTTGCGGCGGTATTCGTAGGCCACGGCCTGGATGACGAAAACCAGCAGGATCGCCATCCATACATAGAACGCACCGCCGAACGACGTGGAGTAGAACAGCGGGAACGAGGCGAAGAATGCGCCGCCGAAGGTTACGAGCGTCG
>NZ_FR893488.1:11292-14249 GCF_000435435.1 Alistipes sp. CAG:29
AGCGTCGTGAAGGTGAATTCCCATTTGCGGCCCAGCGAGTTGACCAGCATGTTACGTTCCTCTTCGGTCTTGCCGATGTCGTAGAGCAGCCCCTGCCCACCCTGTACGAAGAGCAGGAATACGAGCAGTGCCCCCAGCAGGGAGATAATCAGCCACCAATAGTGTTGCAAGAGTGTTAGGGTATCCATAGTCGTTTACTGTTTTTCGTTTTCGGGCCCGATTTTGATCTGGCGGAACATGATGCTCAGCTCGGCGATCAGCAACGCCGTGAAGAGTGCGAGGAAGATGAAGAAGGTGGCCGATACCGACCCGGGGCCGATCTTCGAGGCCGCGATGCCCACGGGCATCAGATCCTGGATGGCCCACGGCTGGCGTCCGACCTCGGCCAGCACCCAGCCGGCCTGCGAAGCGAGGTAGGCCAGCGGGATCGACCATACGGCGACCCGCAGCAGCCAGCGCCTGTCCGCCAGTTTATCCTTGCGGTTGAGCCACCAGATGACGCCCAGCAGCAGGATGAAGAAGCACCCGGCACCGACCATCACACGGAACGAGTAGAAGAGCAGCGGTACGTTGGGGACGATCTGCTGCGGGGTGTCGAGGTAGCCGTACCCGAAATAGGCGAAATATTCGCGCAGGAACTCCTCGCCTTCGGGCTTCGAGGGGTCGAACTTGGCGGTGATTTGGTCGATCACCGCCTGGTCGCCGGCCTCGAGTGCCGCCCGGTAACGGGCCAGTTCACCCACGGCGACGCGGCCCCGCTCCATCTTCTCCGCGGCCGACATCACGCCGTATTTCTCGTTGCCGTTCACCAGGTCGTTGATGCCCGCCACATAGGCGTCGGCGTCGCGGAAACTCATGATCGAGAGCAGTTTCGGGATGTCGATCTTGAAATAGAATGCGTCCTCGTTCGAGGTGCGTTCCGCCTCCGGCCTCACGATGCCGATGGCCGTCAGGGGCGCACCCTGCTGCCCGTCGTAGAGTGCCTCCATGGCTGCGAGTTTCATCGGCTGCACGCGGGCGATGACGGCGCCCGACTTGTCGCCCGTCATCGCCGTGACGAGCGCGAATACGAAGCCGAAAGCCGAGGCGATGGCGATGCTCTTGCAGGCCATCTTCTGTTCGCGGTGCCGGAGCAGATACCAGGCGCTGACGCCCACGACGAACAGTGCCGCCAGCACGAACGACGAGGTGATGGTGTGGAAGAACTTGTTCATCGCCACGGGCGAGAAGAGTACCTGCCAGAACGAGATCATTTCGTTGCGTACGGTTTCGAGGTTGAACGTACATCCCACGGGGTGCTGCATCCAGGCGTTGGCGACCAGGATCCACAGTGCCGAGAGGTTCGCGCCGATGGCCGTGAGCCATGTCGCCGTGAGGTGGAAGCCTTTCGAGACCTTGTTCCAGCCGAAGAACATGATGGCGATGAAGGTGCTCTCCATGAAGAAGGCCATGATGCCTTCGACGGCCAGCGGGGCACCGAAGATGTCGCCCACGAAATGCGAGTAGTTCGACCAGTTGGTGCCGAACTCGAATTCGAGGATGATGCCCGTTGCCACGCCGATGGCGAAGTTGATGCCGAACAGGCGCATCCAGAATTTGGTCGTGCGCTTCCAGAACTCATCACCCGTGCGGACGTAAAGGGTCTCCATGATGGCGATGATGAACCCCAGCCCCAGCGTGAGCGGGACGAAAAGCCAGTGGTAAATGGCCGTCATGGCGAATTGCGCACGCGACCAGTCGACTGTTTGTAGATAATCAGATAACATAAGCGATGGTTATTTGTCGGGGGTTAGTTCTTTCATGACCGAACGGCTGCGCTCTTCGGGGCTCTGCCCGGCCAGGAAATCGGGAAAAAAGAATACCTTGAGGATTGCGAACAGGATGAACAGCTTGACCAGGATGATGGCCCACAGGGTTTTGCCTACTGTCATGCTCCGGAACCCGTCGAGGTAGAACCGGAAGATCTTTTTGATTGTTTGTGCCGCCATATCCGTCGCTATCTTTTACCAAAAATAGATAAAATTTCGGAAATAAAAAACAATGCGCCCGGAAAAGTTGCACGCGCATATCTTCCGGCCGGAAATGGTTATCCCCGGTGCCGGGCGTGCGGATATGTGGTAAGTTTTTCGTATTTTTGCCGTCCGTATGGTTAATGGGAATCCGGAAATGAAAGAATATGCGGCCAAACAGCCTTCGCCGTGGGTGTCGGTGTTGCCGCTGGCGGTGCTGACGCTGCTGCTTTACGTGGTCATCCGCTGTTTCGGCGGGGACGCGATCAACGGCGGCAGCCAGATCGCACTGTTGTCGGCCACGTCGGTCTGCGTCATGCTGGCCATCGGCATTTACCGCTGCAAGTGGGCGGTCTTGGAAGAGGCGATCATCGACAACATCCGGGCTTCGGCTTCGGCAATCATCATCCTGCTGCTGATCGGCGCCATAGCCGGGTCGTGGATGGTGAGCGGCGTGGTGCCGACGATGATCTATTACGGGCTGAAGATCCTGCACCCCTCGTTCTTCCTGGTTGCCTCGTGCGTCATCTGCGCGGGCGTTTCGCTGATGACCGGCAGTTCGTGGACGACGATCGCCACGATCGGCGTGGCGCTGATGGGCACCGGGCAGGCCATGGGTTTCCCCGAAGGGTGGATCGCGGGCGCGATCATCTCCGGCGCTTATTTCGGCGACAAGCTCTCGCTCCTGTCCGATACCACGGTGCTTGCCTCGTCGACCGTCGGGGTGCCGATTTTCACGCACATCCGTTACATGTTGTATACGACCGTCCCGTCGTTCGTCATCGCGCTGGCGGTTTTCGTCATCGCGGGGCTGACGCTCGACCATACGGGCGGCACGCATGCCGGGATGTATGCCGAGTCATTGCGCGGGACGTTCCGCATCACGCCCTGGTTGCTGGCGGTGCCCGTGGCGACGGGCGTGCTGATCGTGCGCAAACTCCCGGCCAT
>NZ_FR893488.1:14289-30878 GCF_000435435.1 Alistipes sp. CAG:29
CCGCGGCTTGCGCCTGCATAGCCATGCTGCTGGCGCAGCCCGAACTGGTGGCGAAGGTGGCCGGAGTCGGAGGGCTGGATTTCATGTCGGGGTTCAAGGGCGTGCTGATGAGCTGCTTCGGCCCGACGGCGATCCCTACCGGAAGCCCGCAGCTGGACGAGCTGGTTGCTACGCGCGGCATGGCGGGCATGCTCAATACCGTATGGCTCATCATCTGCGCCATGTGCTTCGGCGGCGTGATGACCGGCAGCGGGATGCTGGGGGCGCTGACCTCCGTTTTCCTGCGTTTCGTGCGCCGTGCCTTTTCGGCCGTGGCCTCGACCGTCGGCGCGGGCATCTTCTTCAACCTCTGCACCGCCGACCAGTATATCTCGATCATCCTTTCGGGGCGCCTTTTCCGGGAACTTTATGCGGAGCGGGGGCTCGAACCGCGGCTGTTGAGCCGCTCGGTCGAGGATTCGGCCACGGTCTGCTCCGTGCTGGTGCCGTGGAACTCGTGCGGCATGACGCAGGCCACCGTGCTGGGTGTTTCCACATTCGTCTACATGCCTTACTGTATTTTCAATATTGTCAGTCCCCTGATGTCGCTGATGGTGGCGGCCATCGGGTGGAAGATCAAAAGAGCCGCAGGTACTGCGGCGCATCCGCATTAATATGGAATATAAGATGGATACCGGACTTGTGATATTCGACCTCGACGGCACGCTGCTCAATACGATCGGCGACCTGGCTGTCGCATGCAATGCCGTGCTGGCCATGCGCGGCCTGCCGCAGCATACCTATGACGAATACTGCCATTTCGTGGGCAACGGCATCATGCGGCTCGTGGAGCGGGCGTTGCCCGAAGAGCTCCGCACGCCTTATACGGTCGCGGCCGTGCGCGCGGATTTCGTGAAATATTATACCGAGCATATCGACGTTTATACGAAACCCTACGAAGGAATTCCGGAACTGGTTGCGGAGATCGCGCGGCGAGGTATCCGTATCGCCGTGGCATCCAACAAGTTCCAGGCTGGAACGGAAAAACTGATCCGGTTGTTTTTCCCCGGTGTCGAATTCGCCGCGGTCTTCGGCCAGCGCGAGGGCGTGCCGCTCAAGCCCGACCCCGCGGTGGTGGGGGAGATACTTGCGCTTACGGGCGTGGCGAAGGAGCGGGTGCTCTATGTCGGCGACTCGGGCGTGGACATGCAGACAGCCGCGGCCGCCGGTGTTCGCTCGGTCGGGGTGACGTGGGGGTTTCGTGAGCGCACTGAGCTCGAGGAGGCCGGGGCGCGGCACATCGTCGACAATCCGGCCAAGATATTGGAGTTGTTATAGTCCGGGTGCCGCGGTTGTCCGGCAGTCCGGATCCTTTTGCGGATTCTTCTCAATTTATGCCGAATATGTGAATATTCCCAGAAAATTGCATGATTCCGGGAAAAAAGACATATATTTGTTCCCGAATAGTAACATATGGCGAAGAACAACAATACCGAGCGTGACCGGGATGTTACCGAACAGCGTATGCTGAAAGCGGTGGGCGAGATGATCCGCAGGGATGGTTTCGAGAAACTCGGGGTCAATGCCGTCGCGGCGCATTGCGGAGTCTCGAAAATACTTATCTACCGCTATTTCGGTTCGCTGGACGGACTGCTGGCCGCCTATATCCGGCAGCACGATTTCTGGATCAATTTTCCGCTCGACATTCCCGGCCGCGCGCATTTGCCCGAATTTCTGAAAAAGACGTTCCGCACGATGATCGGGCGTTTGCACGGCGACCCTACGCTTAGGCGCCTGTACCGCTGGGAGTTGTCCTCGAAGAACGAACTCGTGGCGGCGCTCCGCAGGCAGCGTGAGCAGGCCGGGCTGGAGTTGATCGCCCGGGTGTCGCGGAAAACCGGGCTGCCCGAATCGGAGGTGGCCGTGTTGGCTACTTTCCTGACGGCTTCGGTGACCTACCTTGTGCTGTTGGAGGAATATTGCCCGGTTTACAACGGGATTCCGATCGGAGAGGCTGCCGGCTGGGAACAGATCGTCCTCGGGATAGACCTGCTGATTGACAAAACTTTCAAGGAATGACCGGCCCGCGGGGCGGGAAGGTATATATATTTTTTATAACGAATGTTACCAATAGGTAACAAATTGAAAACCAAAAACAATGAGAAAGATGGTAATGGCATGGATTTTACCGTTCGTATTGCTTGGTTCCTGCGATAAGGAACTGGTCGAATATGAAAAGGGAAGCGTGGAAATTGTCGTGGAACGGGGCGACGCATGGCTGCATGATTTTCCCCTGTTCCTGGGGATTAAAAGGAAGAACCCGCCGCAGATTGCGGTCTGGATCGAAGATGCGCAGGGGCGCTACCTCTCCACGGTTTATGCGAGTTCCA
This sequence comes from Alistipes sp. CAG:29, assembly GCF_000435435.1. NCBI lineage: Bacteria > Pseudomonadati > Bacteroidota > Bacteroidia > Bacteroidales > Rikenellaceae > Alistipes > Alistipes sp. CAG:29. Next base: position 16,659 of record NZ_FR893488.1, read on the forward strand.
AAATCGCGACCCAGTCCTGGCTGGCGGCGGGCGGAAACCGCCGCAGGGGGGGGCGGCCTCACCGGGCCGCAGGGAGGCGCTGCCTCACTGGTGCCATAGCCGGGGTGTGCAATATGCCGACGGGCTTTACCTGCCGACGAAAAGCGAACCGCTGGCGGACGGCATATCGGGTGCCACGCCGCGCGGCAGTTTCGACCTGAAGCTCTCGCCCGGGGCGGGGCTCGATCGGTTCGTCGTAAAGGTCGAGGTGAACCATTCGACCGATTTCAACGAAACCTATCCCGAATCGGCCAAGGAGGGGGAGCCCGGTTATTCGGGCGGGCGGCACGGGAGCGGCCAGCCGGCCGTGGTCTATGCCGCCGACGTCGACCTGTCGTCGGGCAGGGAGCAGTTCGAAGCCGTGCTGGTCGGCCACAGCAGTCCCGACGGAAGTTCGGGCGGGATAGACCCCGATATTTCGGGGCTCACTTCGGCGCTCCGGATCGTGGAACGCATTACGATCCGTGTACGATGAAGAGGCGATTCCGAGTATTGGCCGCGGCGCTGTGCGTGCTGCCTTTCCTTGCCACCGAGGTGCCGGCGCAGGAGTTTCCCCGCTTTTCCTGTTCGACGTCCGTCGGGACGGGCTTCGGCCTGACCCGCCCGTCGTCGGTGCCCGTCGTCTGGCGCGTGACGGGTCATTACAATGTGAGCCGCCGTTTTTCGGTCGGTGCCGGAACGGGGGTTTCCTGCTATGAAAAAACGCTCGTGCCGCTCTTTGCCGATGCGAAGTTCCTGCTTACGCGCCGCCGCAGCTTTACGCCCTATGCCGGGTGCGCCGCCGGATATGCTTTCGCACCGCGCAGGGATGCCAACGGGGGACTGCTGCTCAATCCCGAACTGGGGGTGCAGTATGCATTGCGCTGCGGGGTGCACCTGTTCTTCGCGGCGGGCTATGAGTTGCAGCGGCTGGAGCGGCTCCGGAAATACGAAGGCTGCTGGTTCTCCGCCGAATTTGCCGAGCAGCTCAGCCACGGCACCCTCCTGCTGAAGGTCGGGGTGCTGTTCTGAGCCTCGGTCAGCAGTAGGCCTTGACGTCGGCGGGGGTGATGCGCTCCTCGCTGAGTATGATGAGCCGCTCGATGACGTTGCGCAGTTCGCGGATATTGCCGCTCCAGGGCATCGTTTGCAGTTCACTAAGCGCTTCTTCTTCAATGCGTTTTGCCGGGATGTGGTATTCGGCACAAATTGTGTGTATGAAATGGTCGACCAGCAGCGGGATGTCCTGCGCATGTTCGCGCAGCGCCGGGACGCGCACGACGACCACCCCGATGCGGTGGTAGAGGTCTTCGCGGAAATTGCCCTTCCGGATCTCCTCGCGCAGGTTCTTGTTCGTGGCGGCGATTACGCGCACGTTGACCTCGATGTCCTTGTCGCTGCCTACGCGGCTGATCCTGTTTTCCTGAAGCGCCCGCAACACCTTGGCCTGCGCCGCCAGCGACATGTCGCCGATCTCGTCCATGAACAGCGTGCCGCCGTCGGCCTGCTCGAACTTGCCCCTTCGCTGCTTGATGGCCGAGGTGAAGGCGCCGCGCTCGTGGCCGAAGAGTTCGCTCTCGATCAGTTCCGAGGGGATCGCCGCGCAGTTGACCTCGACGAACGGAGCCGCGGCGCGGTTGCTTTTGGCGTGCAGCCAGCGTGCGACCAGCTCTTTGCCGGTGCCGTTTTCGCCCGTGATCAGCACACGCGCTTCGCACGGCGCGACCTTGTCGATCAACAGGCGGACGTGTTCGATCTGGGGCGAGGTGCCGATGATATGCTCCGTCTGCGCACAGTGCCCGCGGCGGGTGCGGCGTGCCGGGGCCGCCGCGGGGGCGGGCACGGGGGCCGGGTCGTCGATCGTGCGGTGGATGGACTGCAGCAGGCGGTTCATGTCGATGGGTTTGGTCAGATAGTCCTGGGCGCCGTTGCGTACGGCCTCCACGGCCGAGTCGATTGACGCCTCGGACGACAGCACGATGAACGGGACGCCCTTGTCGGGGATTTTACACCCGGTGTCCGACAGGATGACGTCGAACGGGATTTTCTCGCACATGTTCGAGGCCGCCTCTTCGTCTTCGGCGGCCTCTGTCGAGAAACCTTCGTATTCGAGCCGCTCGCGCAGCGTGTTTCGCATACTTTTTGATTGGTCTAAAATTAAAACCTTTGCCATAGCTTGTTTTTCCTGAAATTTTACCTACTTTTGTCCCAAAGTTATGACTTTCTGCGGTGTAAAACCAATCTTGTAGGGTCTTGCCGGACGGGGTGGAAAGTCGGAAAAAACGTCTTGAATCGGTTTACCGCAACGGGCTTGCCGGACGCTCCGGCGGACGGATTGAAACAGTGCGGAGAACCGCAAATACAATATGAAAAAGAATTATAATTACACACGACGCAAGTTGTACCTGCCCGAGTATGGGCGTCATATCCAGGAGATGATCGACTCGTTGCAATTGATCGAAGACCGTCGCGAGCGCAACCGCCAGGCGCGTGCCGTGATCGCCGTGATGGGCAACCTGAACCCCTTGCTGCGCGATACGGCCGACTTCACCCACAAGCTGTGGGATCACCTTTTCATAATGTCTGATTTCCAGCTCGATGTGGATTCTCCATACCCGCAGCCTTCGCGTCAGGAGCTGACCATTACGCCGCGCCGCATGGCTTACACGCAGGGGCGTATCTCCTATAAGCATTACGGCAAGTATGTCGAGCGGATGATCGCCGGGCTTTCCGAGGAAAAAGACCGGCGTACCATGGCGCGCACGGTGGACAACCTGGCCCGCTACATGCGCACGAAGAGCTACGAGTACAACCAGGAGCATCCCAACAACGAAGTGATCGTAAAAGACATCAAACGCATGTCCGGCGGAGCGATCGAAATCGATGAAGTGGCATTAAATAATCTCCGAAGTGACTATAAACAGCACTTTACGGCACGTCCCCAGAAGGGGCCGCAGCAGCGTCAGCAGCAGCGCCCGCAGAAAAACCGCAACCAGCAGCACGGGCGCAATTTCTCGAAAAACAACGGCGCACACCGCAATTCGTCGAAATAAAAAGTGCGCATATCCGGAATTTTGCTATATTTGTAAGCATTTAACTGCGATAACAAGGATAAATGAATAAACAAACGCTTTTCGTGTCCCTGACCACGGCCGTCATGCTGTGCGCATGCCAGTCGTCGAAGGTGAAGATTTCGGGTCGCTTCGTAGGTAACGATGCCAAGGATGTTTATCTGGAACAGGTATTGCCCCTGACGCAGTCGGTGATCGACTCCGCGGTGCTCGACAAGGACGGGAATTACCGTTTCGAGTTGAAGGGCGTGGCGAAGACCCCGTCGCTTTATAATATAATATATAACGGCGAACGCATTCCGCTGTTCCTCGCCGGCGGCGAGAAACTTTCCCTGAATTCGGTGGGGAGCGTCGTACGCAACTATACGGTCGAAGGTTCGAAGGAGTCGGAACTGCTGCGGCAGTTCTACCAGGCTTTCGTTTCGGGCGCGCAGCGGCTGGATAACATCGCCTCGCAGTTTGCCAAGGCAACGCTGTCCGAGGAAGACCGCCAGGCACTGGTAAAGGAGTACACGGCCGAATATTACCGTATCCGCCGCGAACAGTTGCGCTTCATCATCGAGAATAAAGCGTCGCTGGCGGCGGTCTATGCCCTTTACCAGCGGTTGCCCGGGGACACTTACCTGTTCAACGGCGACAGCGACGTGGTTTATTACCGCACGGTGGCCGAGGCCATCGAACAGACTTATCCCGAATCGCCCTACCTGCAATCGCTCATGGGGGAGATCGCCCGCATGGACGCCCGCATCAGTCTGTCGTCCCAGATTACCGAGGCGGGGTATCCCGACCTCGAGCTGTCGGACATCTACGGCAAGAAGGTACGCCTCTCGTCGCTCGCGGGGAAAGTCGTGCTGCTCGATTTCTGGTCGGCCGAGCTGGGCAACAGCAATACGCTCAATGCCGAACTGAAGGAGGTCTATAAGAAATATGCCGACGCCCCCGTCGCATTCGAGGTCTACCAGGTTGCCATCGACACGTCGAAGCCCTTGTGGATTTCGGCCGTGCAGGAGCAGCAGCTTCCCTGGGTTTCGGTGAGCGACCTGCGCGGGCGCGCATCGTCGTCGCTGGGACTTTACAACGTGCAGAAACTTCCGGCCAATTTCCTGATCGACAAGGAGGGGAATATCGTCGGGAAGGATATTTACGGCAAGAGCCTCGAACAAAAACTCGATGAACTGACCCGTTGATGTACTATTTCGCATCGGATATCCACCTGGGCGCAGGCGGCGAGGCGTTTGCGCAGCAGACCGAACGGCGCTTCGTGCGCTGGCTCGACGATGCGGCGCAGGATGCGGAGGCGATTTTCCTGGTGGGCGACGTCTTCGACTTCTGGTTCGAATACCGGGGCGTGGTGCCCAAGGGCTTCGTGCGGACGCTCGGCAAGCTGGCCGAACTGACCGACCGGGGTATCCGGGTGGTATTCTTTACGGGAAACCACGACATGTGGGTCGGCGATTACCTCGCCCGCGAATGCGGCGTCGAGATCTATACCTCGCCGCAGCAATTCTGCCTGAACGGTAAAAACGTCTTCATCGCCCACGGCGACAACATGAACATCGACGGACAGCCGGTGCTCAAATTCCTCAATACGGTATTCCGCTCGCGGACGTTGCGCTGGCTCTTTTCGTGGCTGCTGCATCCCGACCTGGCGATGCGCTTCGGGCACTGGTGGAGCGGCAAGTCGCGCAAATCGCACGGTGCCGAGGAACTCGACGTCTCGCTTACCGAGCCGCTGATCGAATATGCCCGCCGGTATGCCGCCGAGCACGACGTCGACCACTTCGTCTTCGGGCACATGCATTTCCCGCGCGACTACCGCGAGCAGGGCCTGCATGTGATAAACCTGGGGTGCTGGGAGAAATACCCTTCGTGCGCCGTGCTGGACGCATCGGGCGGAATGACTTTAAAAATGCTGGAGAGATGAAACAATACCTCGACCTGCTGCGGCGGATCAAAGCCGAGGGCGTCGTCCGCGGCGACCGTACCGGCACCGGCACCAAAGGCGTCTTCGGACACCAGATGCGTTTCGACCTCTCCGAAGGCTTCCCGCTGCTGACGACCAAAAAAGTATTCCTGAAAGGCGTGATCCACGAATTGCTGTGGTTCCTGGCGGGCGATACCAATATCAAGTACCTCGTGGACAACGGCGTCCATATCTGGGACAACGATGCTTTCCGCTATTACAACGAACTCTGCGTGCGCCATGGTGTGCTGCCCGTCGACCGGGATACGTTCCTGCGTGCGGCACAGGACGGTGTCGAATCGCCTGTCGAAGGGTATCGGTTCGGCGACCTGAACCATGTGTACGGTTACCAGTGGCGCAGCTGGCCCAAGCCCGACGGCCGCTTCATCGACCAGATCGCGCAGGCGGTCGAACTGATACGGCACAATCCCGAGTCGCGGCGCATCATCGTCTCGGCCTGGAATGTCGCCGAGATCGGGGACATGGCATTGCCGCCGTGCCACGTGTTGTTCCAGTTCTACGTGGCCGGGGGGAGGCTCTCGTGCCAGTTGTACCAGCGCAGCGCCGACACGTTCCTGGGCGTGCCGTTCAATATCGCGTCGTATGCCCTGCTGACGCTGATGACGGCGCAGGTATGCGGCCTCGAACCCGGCGAGTTCGTCCATACGCTCGGCGACGCGCACCTCTACCTGAACCACATGGAACAGGCCGACGAGCAGTTGTCGCGCGAACCGCGGCCGCTGCCCGTGATGCGGCTGAACCCCGATGTGAAATCGCTCTTCGATTTCCGCTACGGGGATTTCACGCTCGAAGGCTACGATCCCTGGCCGGCGATCAAGGCGCCGATGTCGTTCTGAGCGCGCAATCCGTGCCCGCCGTATCTGCATCGTTATACCCGGCCGCGATGCCGCCGGACGTTAAAATTTGAAATTTATGGTTAGCATTATCGTTGCCGTGGCCGAAAACGGCGTGATCGGAGATAAGAATACGTTGCTCTGGCATATTTCGGAAGACCTGAAACATTTCAAGGCCGTCACGACGGGACACCCCGTGATCATGGGCCGCAAAACCTACGAATCGCTCGGGCGCCCGCTTCCGAACCGTACCAATGTGGTCATTACGCGCCAGCAGGTCGAAATCCCCGGCTGCAGGGTAGTTCATTCGCTCGGGGAGGCCGTCGCGCTGTTTCCCGGGGACGACGAGGTTTTCGTCATCGGCGGCGCGCAGATTTATGCGCAGGCCCTGCCTCTGGCCGACCGTTTCTACCTGACGCGCGTGTTCCGCGCATACGAAGGCGACACGCATTTCCCCGAGTGGGACGAAGCGCAGTGGCGGCTCCTGTCGTCCGAATCCTTCGCATCGGGTACGAACTACCCTTATCCTTTCGCCTTCGAGACCTACGAGCGCCGGCGAAATTAGGTATTTATACCACTGCACGGCTCGCCCGTATTCCCTACCTTTGCACTGCAAAGGTTTTTTTGTTGCATCCGGCGCGGTTTCGTGCCCGGTGAAAGGTGAGATTATGGGAAAATATTTCGATATGCTGATGGAGGACGTGCGGATGAAGGAGGGCCTTCAGTCGTGCATGAACTGCGGTGTCTGCACGGGCGTATGCCCCGCGGCCGAGTTCTACAACTACGACCCACGTCAGATCGTCAATACCGTGCAGACGCGCGACGACGATGCCATCGAGGAGTTGCTGAAAAGCGATACGATCTGGTATTGCGGCGAGTGCATGTCGTGCCGCCCGCGCTGTCCGCGCGGCAATACGCCGGGGTATGTGATTCAGGCGCTGCGCACATTGTCGCAGAAGCTGGGTTTCTTCGTCGAGAGCGAGAAGGGGCGCCAGCAGCTGGCACTCAAGCGCATCATCGGCGAAAATATCCTCCGCACGGGCTACTGCATCGTACCGCGGTTGGTGAAGCCCGAGCTGCACCCCGAGCAGGGAACCGTGTGGCAGTGGATCTACGATAACGACAAGGAGGTCTACGGACAATTCACGCCCGTATACATGCGCCACGGCGCGGGGGCCCTGCGCCGTCTGGACGAGCAGTCGCTCGAGGAGATCAACAAGATCTTCGAAGTCAGCGGCGGCAAGGAGATGTTCGACTCCATCGAGGAGCATTCCGACCGCAAGGCCCGGGAACTGGGCTACGATCAGGGCGCCGATCAGCAATACATGATGGATGTCTTCCTTCATAACAACAACGAACACTATTGATCATGATGAAGCGGGCAAGCTGGAAAGAATACCAGAAACAGATCGCCGAAGATAACTATTATTACGGCCGCAGCTGTATCCGGCAGAATTTTTTCCCGGGCAGCGAAAAATTGTTCATAGACATGCTGCACAACGACCTGGGCAAGGATCTGTTGGACGATCCCATGCATTCGTCGTGTACGGGTATCGGCTACCATTCGGATATCGTGCCGTTGGAAACCATCATGACGGTCGTGGCGCGGCAGTTCGCGCTGATGACCGAGGCGGGCTATGAGAATTTCGTGACCTCGTGCATCACTTCGTTCGGTGTCTATTCGGAGATACTGGCCACGTGGCACGAGTTCCCCGAGACCGAGGAAAAAGCCCGGGAAAACCTGTTTAAAGCCACGGGGCGCGAGTTCCGCAAGCCTGCGAGCCTGGCGCATACCTCGGACATCGTTTTCCATTTCCGCGAGCAGATCGCCGCACGCGCAAAGCATAAGCTGGTAAACGCCCAGACCGGGGAGCCGCTGCGCGTGGTGGAGCATATCGGTTGCCACTACGCCAAGATATTCCCCAAGTCGGGCATCGGCGGTTCGGAATTCCCCTATGTGCTGGCCGGCATGGTCGAGTCATGGGGCGGCGAATGCGTGGACTACCCCGAGCGGCGGCATTGCTGCGGGTTCGGGTTCCGCAACTACCTGGTGCAGGCCAACCGCGGCTATTCGATCGCCAATTCGCACAAGAAACTCGAAAGCATGGCGCCTTACAAACCCGATTTCATCGTGGCCAACTGCCCGGGGTGCGCGATGTTCCTCGACAAGTGGCAGTATGCGATCGCCGAAATGGAGGGTACGACCTACGGCGAGAACGGCCACGGCATTCCGGTGCTGACCTACGAGGAGATGGCCGGGCTGGTGCTGGGCTACGACCCGTGGGTGCTCGGAATGCAGATGCACCAGGTCGACGTCGAACCCTTGCTCGACAAGATGGGCGTCGAATACGACCCCGCGGCCAAATACCTCGGCCGCAACGGAAAATATATCGGTAAACCCGCGTCGGCCGTGGTCAATTGCTGCCCGACGGACACAATATACGACATCAGAGAATAATGAAGCGAGTTGCAGTCATAGGCGGCGGCGTAGCGGGCATGCAGACGGCCCTGCGCCTCGCAGAACAGGGCGTCGAGCCCGTAATCATCGAAAAGGAGGCCGAACTGGGCGGCAAGCTCCGGGGATGGCATGTGCTGTTTCCGTCGTTCACCCCGGCGTCGGAGATACTCACCGAACTGCGCCGCCGCATTGCCGAGCGCGGGATCGAGGTGATGACCCGTACCGAAGCCAGGGGGTTCAGCCGCGAAGGGGTTCAGCTCCCGGACGGGCGTATGCTGGCATGCGATTCGGTCGTGGTCTGCTCGGGCTTCACGCTTTTCGATGCCTCGATCAAGGAGGAATACGGCTACGGCATCTACGACAACGTCTTTACGACGGTCGACATTGAGCGGATGCTCAACGAGGGCCGTGTGGCGAAAGCCGACGGTTCGCGCCCCAGGCGCATCGCCTTCCTGCACTGCGTGGGCTCGCGCGACGAGAAGGTTTGCCAGCAGCATTGCTCGAAGGTATGCTGCATCACGGGGGTGAAGCAGGCCATGGAGATGCGGCAGATGTTTCCCGAGGCCGACGTGTTCAATTTTTACATGGATATCCGCATGTTCGGCCCCGGTTACGAGGAGATGTACCGCGAGGCACAGCAGAAATACAACATTCATTTCATCCGCGGGCGTATTTCGGAGGCGAGCCCGATGATCGACGGACGCGTACAGATCAAGGCCGAGGATACCCTCACGGGACGTCCGCTGCGCATGAGCGTCGACATGCTGATCCTGATCGTGGGCATGCGTGCCAACGACGACAACGCCGCTTTTGCCGAGGGGGCCGGGCTGAACCGTGCGCCGAGCGGCTTCATGGCGCCGCGCGACATGTTCCTCGGCAACGTGAAGAGCAATGTTGAGGGTATTTTCTATGCCGGGACGGTCACGGCGCCGAAGAATATCGGAGAGAGCCTGAACGAAGGGACGGCCGCCGCCGATGCTGCGGCCCGGTATGTAGGGGTTTAGCATATGGCAGCGATCAATTTCGGATATACCATCTCCAAGCCGCGGGCGATCGACATCGACCGCAACAACCTGCGCAAGAGCGACGAGATATTGCGCGAGATGCCCGAGTTGCAGGCCTGCATCGGCTGCGGCGCCTGCACGGCGGTCTGCACGGCGGGCAACCTTACGGAATTCAACTTCCGCAAGGTACATACGCTGGTGCGGCGCGGCGAATACCAGGGGGCTTACGAGGAGATGAACAAGTGCATGCTGTGCGGCAAATGTCGTCTGGTATGTCCGCGCGGGATCAATACGCGCGGTGTGGTGATGCTTATCAAACGTAAACTGGGGGACTTCTGACGATGACTTTTTTCGCACCATTCTGCATACCTTTCATGATCGGCGCCGCGGTGATGTTCATCGTGTTGCTGTGGAAGTGGGGCCTGTGGCTCTACCGTCTGCCGCTCGCCGACAAGAAACGGATTCTGTTCGGGCTGCCTACACGCCGTACCTTCTCGGCGATCGGGGAGGTCGTCGGCGAATCGCTGCTCCACCGCAGGATCTTCAGGGTCAACCCGCTGTTGGGCTACATGCACATGAGCCTGGCTTTCGGCTGGTTCCTGCTGATCGCCGTGGGGTGGGTCGGGGCCGGCGCCCTGGGGTGGATCGAGACCGTCGCCTACCTCGGGTTCCGCTATGTGCCGTTGCAGGGGCATGTCTTCTTCAAGTACTTTTCGACGGGGCTCCAGCATAAGCCCGTCTTCGATTTCCTGATGGATCTGTTGCTGCTGTTCGTTCTGTCGGGCGTTGCGCTGGCTTGGGGCAAGCGCTTTTTCTCGAAGAGGATGGGCATGCGCCGCACGACCAAACATGTGCCGGGCGACCGCATTGCGCTTTCGGCCCTGTGGTTCGTATTCCCGGCGCGCCTGATCGCCGAAAGCACGACCTGCGCCCTTTATGGCGGCGGGGGATTCCTCACCGGTTCGCTGGGCGGATGGATGGCTGCGCACATGAGCACCTTCGTGCTGATAAACCTCGAAAGCGTGGCGTGGTGGTTCTACTCCTCGTGTCTCGGTGTTTTCTTCGTGGCGCTGCCGTTCTCCCGTTACATGCACATCTTCACGGAGATACCCTTGATCTTCCTGCGCCACTACAAGCTCCGCTCGACCGAAAAGGAGGGGTCGTTCGACAACTTCCAGGTCGAGGCCTGCTCGCGCTGCGGCATTTGTATCGACCCCTGCCAGTTGCAGAGCGTGCTGGGCATCGACAACGTGCAGTCGGTCTATTTTCTGCGCGACCGGCGATATAAGATGCTGCGCCTGCAGGTGGCCGACAATTGCCTGATGTGCGGACGCTGCGCAGAGAAATGCCCGGTGGACATCGACCTCAATACGCTGCGCCTCAATTCCCGCGATACGATGCGCAATGTCCCCGACGAAAAGCGCTACGGTTATTTCAAAGGGTTAGACCGCTCGTCCGGCGAGGGGAAGGTGGGCTATTTCGCCGGGTGCATGACCCTCCTGACGCCCCGTACGATGTCGGCGATGGAAAAAGTATTCCAGGCCGCCGGCGAAGAGGTCTGGTGGGCCGACCGCGAAGGGGGCGTCTGCTGCGGACGCCCGTTGAAACTGGCCGGTGAGACGGATTCGGCGCGCAAGATGATGCGCTACAATACGGAGTTGTTCCGCAAGCACGGCATCACGACGCTGGTGACCTCGTGTTAGATCTGGCTCAAGGGTTTTTGTTAGGACCGATCTGCCTCAAGGTTTTTCGTGAGGATTATGCGCTCGAAGGGGTCGAGGTGCTGCACCATTCGGAATATATCCTGCGTCTGATGAAGGCAGGCCGTCTCCATGTCGGGCACGGCTCGACGCGTTATACCTACCACGACCCCTGCGAATTGGGACGTGGCAGCGGGATTTACGACGATCCGCGTGCCGTGATCGGGGCTGTCGGGGAATTGCTCGAACCCGCGGAAACCCGCGAAAACGCCCCCTGCTGCGGCTCTTCGGTCGCCAATACGGCGATCTCCGACGGTCAGCAGGTGCAGATCGCAAAATCCGTGGCCGGGCAGTTGGAAGCTACCGGTGCCGAGGTGATCGTCACGGCCTGCCCGCTTTGCAAAAAAGCCATCGGGCGCGGTACGAAAGGGGAAGTCCGCGACCTGGCGGAGATTGTCGTAGCCAATATCCGCTGATTGGGAATGACGGTGTGTGTTGCGAATGGGATCTGCAGACGGTGTGTGCGTTTTCATCCGGCCCTGTTCCGGGTGGTAGGAAATCTGTGGAAAAATCAGCGTGGGGCTAACCTTCGAAAAATAATAAAATATTTTTTGCGGCTGATAGATAGTACGATAAGCGGTGTGCGGAGGGAACATGCGCAGAATTATTTGTAAAGTCCGAATATTTGTCTTATCTTTGCACACGCAAAAGCGATAGTACATCACTGAAGATATATCGCGGGATGGAGCAGTTGGCAGCTCGTCGGGCTCATAACCCGAAGGTCGGAGGTTCGAGTCCTCCTCCCGCTACCAAAGGGGCGGATTGAAAAATCCGACCCCTGTTTTTATGTTTGGCATTGGATGTAGTTGATTGATAACCAATGGCTGTTCGGATTTACTATGGGCCTGTACTAAAATCTTTTGTTTATGAATACGCTTGAAGATGCAAGGGCATGGGGATTTGTGGGTTTTAAAACGGTTGCGGCCCTTAAAAAGGAGGTGGACTGTATTCCGCAGACGAAAGGAGTATATCTGGTTCTCAGAAAAGAAATAAGTTTCCCTGAATTTGCCGAGGTAGGCCGCGGCGGTTTTTTCAAGGGAAAGGATCCCAATGTGGATATTACCGTGTTGAAAAACAATTGGGTGACGGGAACAAATATTCTTTATATAGGAATGACCGGAAGTTCATTGCGCCGACGGATAAAACAGTATATGCAATTCGGTGAAGGAAAGCCCGTAGGACACCGGGGTGGTTGCTATATCTGGCAGATGGAAGACTGTGACCGCCTGATAATTTGCTGGAAAGAATTGGCAGAAGAACTCCCCGGTGAATATGAAACGATGTTAATACGCTCGTTCAAGGATGCCCACGACGGGCGGCGCCCCTTTGCCAACCGTAATAAATAACAGGGATCATGAAAGATCGGGATACACGGTATATTTCCGGCGCCCGGTTTGTAAATTACGTGCCCCGGGATTTCCTCCGATGCTTAATAACCCCCGTATTCGATCGTATACAGCACATCGAATAGCGTATTTGTGAACTCCCCGCGACCTTCGTAAACCCGGCCGTCCCTGACGGAGTAGGCTATGTCGAGGATGAACGAACTGTCCCCTATGTAAAACTGTCCGTCCCTTACCGTAAACAACACGTCGAACCACGAGGCGAATCTGGCGTTGCCCCGGTATATCCGCTCTCCTTCGATGGAGTATGCGGCATCGTAGGGCCAGGTGTTGTTGCCCTCGAAAATTCTTCCGTCTCTGATCGTATACAGGGCGTCGAGCGACAGGGTGAACCTGCCGTCGCCTTTGTAGATTCTGCCGTTTTTGAACGTATATGCCGCATCCAGCGGGTTGGTGCCGTATCCGCGGTAGATCGTCCCGTTCCCGTCGCCGATATATATATGTGGCGGCGATCAGCAGCGCATCTGTATCGTCGCCTGCGTTATTTCCGAGGGCGGCTGGGGACAAGAATAGCAGTATTCCGAGTAATAGGACATTCGGTTTCATGGCCGGCGGTGTTTACGGGTGACGCGGGAATAACTCCGTGTCAGAACCCGCGTTCGCGCATCATCTGTTTGAAGAGGTTTTTCACGACGAGGACGTGGAACGGACGGATGAGGTTGAAATAGACCACTCCCAGTTTGTTGTGGTATCTCACGACCGTGCTCGCGAAGACTTGGCCGCCTTCGATGTAGACGGACATGTAGGCCACCAGGTGCTTGTCGTCCAGGGCGACGATCGTTTCGTCGGCCGTCCTTTCGGCGACGGACATGAAACCGCAGCTCTCGCCGTTGTTCAGGGCTTCTTCCAGTTTTTCCCGGCTGGGCCCCTCCCCGGTTTTCAGCCCGAAGGGCCTGACCAGCAGGTCGCGTAGCCGGAAGAGAAACTTCAGCCATGCCGGGCAGGTCGTCCAGAATGCCGCCATCACCTGGTTCGGGGATACTTTTCCCGGATTTTGCAGGCGGCAGCGGAAGCAGTCGCGGTAATTGGCGTCGGGGTAGCGGACGATCCGCGAATTTTCCGGGAGAGGCGATTTGCATACTTTCATGATTGTGCGGACGACGTCGGTTAGTGACGGCTCCCATGTCGTAAAGCTAACGAAAATTTGCGGGAATACCGCATTCCCGGAACGGTTTTAAACACTGGCGACCCGCCCCGATCCCGAGGCAGGCCGCCGGCTTGTGAAACCGTTGCGCCGTTATTTGAATTTCAGCGAGATCTTTCCGTCTGAAGGATGCAGGACGAATATGCTTCCCGTGGAGGTGCCGTCGGTCGCAATGGTGCCCTTCGTACAATCGAATGCGTAGGCGAACCCTTTTTGGACTGCGGCGATCCGCCTTGCCCCGAACGCCGTGAACGGCAACGCTGCACCGGGTGCTGCGGTCAGCTCCAGCATCCAGTCGGGGCCTTTGCCGGAGACGGCGATCTCCATCCCTTCTTCCGAAAGCAGTATCGTGAGCTTCCGTCCGTCGTCCATCGGCCACTCCACGAGTAATTTGCCTTTGCTCTTTTCCGTTACGGCGGGGGTGCCGCCATGCGCTTGGGCCAGGCTTCCGTCGGCATTGCGCCGCACGACCCGCAGCCCGGCCAGCTGCTCCCGGGTGCTCCACATGCAGCCGTCCACGACGGGCAGCGTCGTGTAGACGCACT
>NZ_FR893489.1:0-8219 GCF_000435435.1 Alistipes sp. CAG:29
GATGGCCCGCGTCATCATGCCGGCCTGGATCACCTCGCCCTCTTTCAGCCCCATGCGGTCCATCATCGAGGCGATGCGGCCCGACCCGAACAGGCGCATCAGGTCGTCTTCGAGCGATACGAAGAACTGCGACGATCCGGGGTCGCCCTGACGTCCGGCACGTCCGCGCAGCTGGCGGTCGACGCGGCGGCTTTCGTGGCGTTCGGTGCCGATGATCGCAAGACCTCCGGCTGCCTTGACCTCGGGCGTCAGTTTGATGTCGGTACCACGGCCGGCCATGTTGGTGGCGATGGTCACCTGTCCCGAGCGGCCCGCCTCGGCCACGACCTGCGCCTCCAGTTGGTGCTGCTTGGCATTGAGGACGTTATGCTTGATGCCGCGGAGCTTGAGCATGCGGCTCAGCAACTCCGAAATCTCGACCGAGGTGGTGCCCACCAGTACGGGGCGTCCCGCCTCGACCAGCTTCACGATCTCCTCGATCACGGCGTTGTATTTCTCACGCTTGGTCTTGTAAATCAAATCCTGGCGGTCGTCGCGGATCACCGGGCGGTTCGTCGGGATCACCACGACGTCGAGTTTGTAGATGCTCCAGAACTCCGAAGCCTCGGTTTCGGCCGTACCGGTCATACCGGCCAGCTTGTGGTACATGCGGAAATAGTTCTGCAGCGTGATCGTTGCAAAGGTCTGCGTCGCAGCCTCGACCTTCACGTGCTCCTTGGCCTCGATGGCCTGGTGCAGGCCGTCCGAATAGCGGCGCCCGTCGAGGATACGCCCCGTCTGTTCGTCGACGATCTTCACCTTGTTGTCCATCACCACGTATTCGACGTCTTTCTCGAACATGGCGTAGGCTTTCAGCAGCTGGTGGATCGTGTGCACGCGCTCCGACTTGATCGAATAGTCGTTGACCACCTGGTCGCGCTTCTGCGCACGCTCCTCGTCCGAGAGGTTGCTCTTCTCCAGCTCGGCCACCTCGGCGCCGATGTCGGGCAGCACGAAGAACCCGTCCTCGTTGAAATATTTCGACAGCACCTCGTGTCCCTTGTCGGTCAGTTCCACCGAATTGAGTTTTTCGTCGATGACGAAGAACAGGTCGTCGGTGATCTCCGGCATACGGCGGTTGTTGTCCTGCATGTAGGTGTTCTCGGTCTTCTGCATCAGTGCCTTGACGCCCGTTTCCGAGAGGTATTTGATCAGCGGCTTGTACTTGGGCAGGCCCTTGTGGGCACGGTAGAGCTTCACGCCGCCCTCGTCGTTCTTGCCCTCCGAGATAAGCCGGCGTGCCTCGGCCAGCAGGCCCGTCACGAGGTTTTTCTGCAGGTTGTAGAGATGGTCGATGGCCGGGCAGTACTGCTCGAAGAGCTGGTCGTCGCCTTTGGGTACCGGGCCGGAGATGATGAGCGGCGTACGGGCGTCGTCGATCAGCACCGAGTCGACCTCGTCGACGATGGCGAAGTGGTGCTTGCGCTGCACCAGATCGGCCGGCGACGAGGCCATGTTGTCACGCAGGTAGTCGAAGCCGTATTCGTTGTTCGTACCGAACGTGATGTCGGCCATGTATGCCTTGCGGCGGGCGTCGGAGTTGGGCTGCGTGTCGTCGATGCAGGCTACCGAAAGCCCGTGGAACTGGTACATCGGGCCCATCCACTCCGAGTCTCGCTTGGCCAGGTAGTTGTTCACCGTGACCAGGTGCACGCCCTTCTTGGCCAGTGCGTTGAGGAATACGGGGAGCGTCGCCACGAGTGTCTTTCCTTCACCCGTCGCCATCTCGGCGATTTTACCTTTGTGGAGCACTACGCCGCCGAACAGCTGTACGTCGTAATGGATCATGTCCCATTTCAGGTCGTTGCCGCCCGCCATCCAGTGGTTGGCGTAGATGGCCTTATCGCCCTCGATACGGACGAAATCCTTCTCGGCGGCCAGATCCCGGTCGAAATCGTTGGCCGTGACGACCACCTCGTCGTTCTGCGCGAAGCGGCGTGCCGTATCCTTCATGATGGCGAAGGCTTCGGGCAGTATCTCGTCGAGTTTCTCCTCGATCTTCTCGTCGATGCGTTTGGTCGTCTCGTCGATCTGCTTCGAGATACGCTCCTTCTCCTCCAGCGAGGTTTCGGGCAGTTCAAGCTTGGCCTTCAGTTCCACGATGTCGGCCTCGTCCCGGGCGATGAAATCGGCGATCTGTTTCTTCAGCGCTTCGCTCCTGTCACGCAGTTCGTCGTTCGAAAGGGTTTCTATCGAAGGGTACACCGCTTTGATCTTCTGGAGGTAAGGCTCGATCTGCTTGCGGTCTTTGTCGGCTTTCGAGCCGAAGAAAAGTTTGATTAAACTTGCAACTATTTCCATATGTGATTTCAGTTATTTCGGGGTTGTGTACGTAAATCTTACAAAAGTAATGATTTCTTTCAAAACCGCAAAATATTGCGGCGGGGACATCACTCCCCGCCGCAATATTTTTTCATCTGCGGAACTGCCGTCCCGGCAATAGTTTGCAGTTATTTTTGGCGCTTGTGCAGCTTGTAGTAGAGGACGTACAGGCCCGGCAGGCGGTTTATCAGGAAATGCCGGAAGTCCCGGCGGCGGAATTCGAGCGGCATGATGCCTAGCCGGCGGGCTTCCCGGAGCATTTCGCGGGCGTTGCCGAGTTGCCTCACCACGGTCTGTTTGCATGCCAGGCTTAGGGTCTTGCCCACATGCAGGCGCATCAGGCGGGCGCCTGAGGGGTCTTCCGCCCCGATGCGGGAGGCGAAACAGGTCAGGCTTTTCATGGCGCGTACGAGGTCTAAGCGACTTTGCGGCTTGTAATTGCCCATGAACGAATCGCTGCGTTGCAGGTAGTTGTAAACCCGGACGGGGAGGTATTGGATCCGCCGTGCGTAATACAACGCGCGGGGTGTGAACTCTTCGTCCTCGTGCCAGATCGGAGCCATCCGCAGCGAGTTGGCGTCGAGCATCTCCTGCGAGTAGAGGTAGGCGTATACCATCGGCAGGAACCGGTCGCGTTGCAGGAAATCGACTCCGCGCTGCACGTCGGAGCCGTTGCCTGCGGAAATCCCGTCGCTCCAGAGTGGGACGTCGTTGCCGTTTTCGTCGATTCCAGCTATTTCGAAGCACAGCATGTCGAGCCCTCCGCACTCCATGGTTTCCACCAGACGGCCGAGGACATTCGGTTCTAGGTAATCGTCTGCGTCGAGATACATGACGTACCTGCCAGCGGCGCGGTCGGTGCCGTAGTTGCGCGTGCGGCTCAGCCCCTCGTTGGGTTTGGTATATACATGTACGTTGGGGTGCCCCTGCGCCGCCTTTTCGGCGGCTGCGAGCGACCCGTCCGTCGACCCGTCGTCGATGACCAGAATTTCGTACTCCTCGGGAGATAAATCCTGCCCGAGGGCCGAAGCGATGCATTTCCCGATCAGTTTTTCGAGGTTGTACAACGGGATTATGATGCTGACTTTTTTCATATCACCGGAGTTCGAGCCACAGCAGGCGTTTCCTGATTTTTACGGTCCACGAGGGATAGAAACATTTGCAGGCGAGCTTGTAACGGTAAACCAGCCGTTTGCGCAGCAGTTTCGGATCGTAGGCCCTGCGTTCGGAGTTCGCGCGGTAGAGTCGTTTGAGCAGGCCGCGGTAGGTCGTAAGTTCGTCGCGCCGCAGTGTCCCGACCCGGAGGTTCATCTGCGTGTATATCCGCGATTCCTCGTCGGTGAGCGTCATGCCGAGGGTTGTGCGCAGCAGATCCCGCTGGATAGCTTGCGCGCTGAGGGTTTGCCGGTCTAACTGGCTGGTCGAAAGTTGGTTTTCCCACCTGCGGTAGAAAAACAGATGTTCCGGAATATTCGCCATGTGCATGTGCCCGGAAAGGTCTACCCAGAATTGGTAATCTTCTGCCATGCTATCCCGGAACTGCACTCCCGAACATCGGAACGCCTCGCTGCGCATCATGACCGCCGACATTGCGAACGGGCAGCCGAAAAGCATCTGGATCCGGATTCCTTCGTGCGTGGTGGGATCCTGGATCTTCTGTTCCCGGGCATCGTCCGGCCCGAACATCGTATAGTAACTGCCGCACAGGTCGATCTGCGGGTGCTGTCCGAAGAATGCTGTCTGGCGGGCGAAACGTTCCGGCGAACAGCGGTCGTCGGCATCCATGAACGTAATGAAACTCCCGCGCGCTGTCTCCAGCCCCCGGTTGCGGGTATAGGCGGCGCCGTGGTTCGCGTCGTTGCGCATCAGGACGATCCGTGCGTCTTGCGCGGCATAACGGCTTGCGATGTCGTACGAGGAGTCCGTCGAGGCGTCGTCGATAACGATCAGCTCGAAATCCCCGACGGTTTGTCCGAGGATGTTGCCGATGCTTTCGCCGACGAATCGCTCTGCGTTGTAGAGCGGCATGATGACGCTTATGAGGGGGGATTGCTTTTCCATCGTTGCCTGTTATTCGGTTGAACTTATGCTTTGCAGGATGCGCCGTCCGACGGGGCATTCCGTACAGCGTTTTGCAGGGCAGTATTCCGTGGCGAGTTGCAGCAGCGCCTGCGATTCGAACGCGTTGCGGATCGAAACGCCCGTGTTGCGCCAGTTGCGCATGTAACGGTTGTCCTCGGCTGGCAGGCGTTCGAGCAGCGTGAGGGCGCTGTCGCGCAGCGTTTCGCGCCCGGTGACGCTGCCATAGGCGAATTGCAGGACGGAAACGAGGTTGATGCCGATGATATTGGCCTTGAATGCTCCCAAACGCTTGGGGTGTTCGTCGCTTGCGATCCCCGGGATGTGGTGCGTGCGCCAGTAAGCCGACGCTTCGATGCAGAACAGCCGCCGGATATCCTCCTCCGTGCGGCATGACATGGCGCGTTCCATTACGAATTCGTCCTGTATGAAGAACTCGGCCGCCTGTGCCAGACGCAGTACGGGATGGTTGGCGGGGCGTATCTCGTCCAGTTCCCAGACCCCGGCATCCAGCGGTTCGATGTCGTATTTGGCCGCCAGGTATTCGAAGTCGCGCGCCAGGTCGAGCGTGTACGCGTCGTGCGGATAGAGCGTCAGCAGCCCCGAAGCCCCGAAGAACATGGCTTCGACGGCCCGCGGCGCCAGCCGTTCGCGCAGGACGACCTTGTAGGGGACGCGGCGTGCCAGCGAGAGATACGCCTCCTGGTTCCGGCGGTCGCCCAGCGTGCGGAAATAGAGCAGGTAGAAGGTCTGGTTCCAGTTCTCGGAAGCCTCTTCCCGCAGGGCGTCGACCATGCGCATCTTGCGTTCCAGCCGGCTGAAGAGCAGTGCCGTGCATATTTCGCTGCGCTGCAGGGAGCCCAGCCCGGCGAGGTACCCGCCGCAGGCGTACGTCCCGGCCCCGGCCTGCAGCCGGTTCAGCATCCGATGCTCCTGTTCCGCGCCCATGTCAGAACATGTTGAGTTCGAGCAGCGCCTCCTCCGACATCATGCTCTTGTCCCATACGGGGTCGAACGTGAGGATGACATTCACCGCCTTTACGCCGTCGACCTTGGCAACCTGCTGGTTGACATCCTCCACGAGCATGTCGGCCATGGGGCAGTTGGGCGCCGTGAGGGTCATGCGGATGTTCGCCACGCCGTCGGGCGTGTAGTCTATTTCGTAGATCAATCCCAGGTCGTAGATGTTAACCGGGATTTCGGGATCGTATATGTTCTTGAGCGTAAGGACTATGTCCTTCTCTACCTTAAGTATGTCTTCGGGTGTCATGGCTGTCTGTTATTTTTCGCTTTTGCTTGCGAACGCGAGCGCATAGAGCCGCATCTGTTTGACCATCGACAACAGGCCGTTCGAGCGCGTGGGCGAGAGGTTGGCGCTCAGGCCGATGGCGTCGATGAAATAGAGGTCGGTGTCGAGGATCTCCTGCGGCGTGCGCCCGTTCAGCACGCGTATCAATAACGCGATGATGCCCTTCGTTATTATGGCGTCACTGTCGGCGGCATAGTAGACCTTGCCGTCCTCCAGGCGTGCGTCTACCCACACGCGCGACTGGCAGCCGTCGATCAGGTATTGTTCCGTGCGGTGCTCGGCTGCGATGGCCGGGAGCGAGTCGCTTAGGCCGATGAGGTAGTCGTATTTGTCGAGCCAGTCGTCGAATACCGAGAACTCCCCGATGATCTCCTCCTGTATCTTGTCCATATCTTTTGCTTTAAATCCTTACAAATCTATTATTTCCGGCAGTACTTCGCCTTCCGATGCCGCAGGCTCGGTGATCTCCAGCATACGTGCCACGGTCGGAGCCACGGCTGTCATGTCCATGCGGCGCTTTATGCGCTGCGGCCCGACGCCGACGCCGTAGAATACCAGCGGAACCTGTGTGTCGTAGCCGTACATCGACCCCGACGACGACCAGCAGCGCTCCTGCTCCTCGATCCAGCCGGGCATCAGGTTCAGGATGACGTCGCCCGAACGGCGGGGGTAGAAGCTGTTCTGCATCTTGCGGGCATAGCCGCTCCCGAAGTAGCTCGTCCGCATGGCCGTCGCCGAGAGGGCGTGCGACACGCCCCGGAACTGCATGGCGAAGATCGCCACCTCGTTCTGCACCTCGGCCAGGTCGAGTCCCCGCTCGTAGATCAGGTTGTGGTTCAGGTAGACGCATTTGTCCTCGTACTCCAGCACCCAGTCGCCCATGCCGTAGCGGACGTTGAGGAAGCCGTTGACGATCACCTCGAACTGGCGGGTGTTGAACCGGTCGCTCTCTTCGTGCCCCGTGTCGAAAGAAGGGCTGGTGCCGTGGTCGGAGGTGAAGACGACGAGCACCTCGCCGTTTCTGACCTGGGCGAAGACGAAGGTCAGGAAATCGGCCAGGTCGCGATCCAGGCGGTAGTACATGTCCTCGACCTCGACCGACTCGGGGCCGTAGGCCTCGCTGATGCGGCGCGGCGTGTCGAGGCAGATGTTCAGCAGGTAGGGCGTCGAGTCGTCGCCGGGTTTCAGGCGTCGCGTCGTCGCCGAGTTTGAACGGGGCTATGGCCTGCTTGGCGAAGCCCAGCACGGCGGTGTTGCCCGCCGGGGTGTAGAGCATTTTGTCGTAGTCCGACGTGAGTTTCAGGCGCCCTTCCCCTGGCTCGTCCTTGTCTTTCCTGCTTTTGCCTGTGAGAACGATGTCCCAGTTGCGGGTGTTGAGGTAGCGTCCCTTTTCGTAGAGCGTGCGCCACTCGGGGGTGATGTATGAGAGGTTGTAGCGTTCGCGGTTGCTGCGGGCTACCCATTCGGGTACTTCGGGGGCGTAATAGGGCGACGTTTCCCAGCCGCAGCGCGCCGAATCGAGCCAGAAGGCCTCGCCGCCGTGCCCGGCCATGATGACCGCCGACATCGCCTCGGTGGCAACCGAGACGGCTTTGGCTCCGGGCTCGTGTTGCAGGAGCGCCTCGGCGAGCGTCGGGGCTATCAGGTTGTAGGGCCCCGGGCCCTTGCGCCCGGCGATCAGTTCCACGGCGTCGTTTTCGACGTAGTCGCGCCAGCGGGCGCCGATTACGCCGTGCGTCGAAGGCATGGCGCCCGTGGTGAGCGTGGCGAGCGATACGGGCGTCGTGGTCTGCTGGTAGTCGTAGCGGCTGTCGGCGAAGACCGTGCCCCCGTCCAGCAGGCGCCTGAGCCCGCCTTCGCCGTAGTTGCCGGCATACCGGCCGAGGTCTTCGGCGCGCATCGAGCCTACGACGATGTTGACGACCAGGCGGGGGCGTGCCGCCGCGGCTTCGAATGCCGCCAGGGCGGCTATGGCAAGTAAAATGATCCTGTGCTTCATTGCGTGTGTGTGATTGGCCGCAAATTTACGAATTTATTTCGATACATCTGCGGAAATATTCCTCCTCGGCCTGAAAATCGACCTGCGGCAGTGCTGCGATCTCGCCTATCCTGCGGCGGCAGAACTCCCGGTAGGCCTCGCTGCGGGGGTTGCGGGGACGGTGCGCCGCCGCGACGACGATGTGCCGCACGTCGGGGAGCAGGCGTCGTGCCTCGTCCGAGAGCACTGCGGGGATGAATTTTTCCCAGACGTATTGTATGGCCTGCGCCGAGGGGTGCACCAGGTCGTCGGCGTAGAAACGGTAGTCGCGCAGGTCGTCGTTGAGCACTTCGTAGGCCGGGAAGTAGTGGACGGCGGCGTGCGCCGCGGCCAGCTCTTCGGCTGCCAGGCGGAGCGTGGCCTTGCTCACGGCGTTGCCCTCCAGTCCGTCGCCGAGGTGTCGTACGGGGCTGACCGTGAGGATGACCTCTT
>NZ_FR893489.1:8242-9020 GCF_000435435.1 Alistipes sp. CAG:29
TCTTTCCCTGCGAGCGGCCCTGCGAGCAGGGCTGAAAATGCCCCGGTGATCTCCGCGACGCCCAGCCTGCGCCGTACGAATTCGGTCGCGGGTTGCCGGTGGCAGTTGGCTACCACCTGCCCGTTGTGTTCGTAGACCCATGCCGTGCCCAGGGTCAGCAATACCCGGTCGGCACGGCGCAGGGCTTCGGCGCCTGCCTTGCGGGCGGCGTTCATCGCAGCCAGCGCCTCGTCGGGCGACGCGGCCGAGAGAGAGCCGTGGAACCCGTAGTGGAACCACAGTTCGCCGTCGAAGTCCAGCTCGGAATGCTGTACGGGTGTCTCGTCCGCATAGCTGCGCAGCGCGGCGGCGATGGAGAGGGGGTTGAACAGGATGCCCGTGGGGTTTGTGACGATGCGGAACCGGGCTTCGGCGAGCCGTCTCGCGATGTGTTCGGCGAAGCAGGAACCGAGGGCCAGGATGCGGTTCCCGTATCCGATTTTCACCCCGAGGGGCGCAATGTCGATTTCGGTGCGGAATTTCATAGGGCAAAAGTACAAATTTTATATCTTTGCCGTATGATCCTGCATGCAAACTGCAAAATAAATCTGGGGCTAGATGTCTTGCGCCGCCGTGAGGACGGCTACCACGAGTTGTCGACCGTGATGTTCCCCGTGCGGGGACTGTACGACGTGGTCGGGGTGACGCGCACGGCCGTGCCCGGCGTGCGGTTCCTCTCCGAAGGGCTGGCGGTGGATTGCACCCCCGGGGAGAACATCTGCGTCAAGGCGTTCCTGCT
>NZ_FR893489.1:9037-28394 GCF_000435435.1 Alistipes sp. CAG:29
GCGTTCCTGCTGGTGCGGGAGCGCTACGGCGTGGACGGCGTGGAGATACGCCTCGACAAGCGGGTGCCTTTCGGTGCCGGACTCGGGGGCGGTTCGTCCGACGGCACCGCCGTACTGCTGGCGCTCGACGGGCTTTTCGGCCTGCGGCTCTCGGAGGCGGAGCTGATCGACCTTGCCGCCGGGTTGGGTAGCGACACGGCTTTTTTCGTGCGCAATACCCCGCAGCTTTGCACCGGGAGGGGCGAGATCATGGAGCCTTACCCGCTCTGCCTGGTGGGAATGACGCTCGTTGTCGTAAAACCCGACGTGGGCGTTTCGACGCGTGAGGCTTACGCAGGGGTACGTCCGCATGTGCCCGAAGTGCCCCTCGCGGAGCGCTTGCGGCGGCCTGTGGTGGAGTGGCAGGGTTTGGTGACCAACGATTTCGAACCGCATATCTTCGCGGCGCATCCTGCCATCCGCGAAGCCCGTGACAGCCTGCTTGCGGCCGGAGCGGTCTATGCCTCGATGTCGGGCAGCGGCTCGGCCGTGTTCGGACTTTTCGACGATGCGCAAAAAGCAGGGAACCTGCGGCTGCAGACCCCCTTTGTCTATACGTTGTAGTGTGGGTCAATTGCTCCGCGATCCCTGTTCTTCCGCCCTTGCCGCATCTCGGTTTTCCCTTATCCCGGGTTGTATGCCCGTCTGAACTTGCGCGCGTTTAGCAATTCGCCGCTTTCCCGGGCTACCGCTTTGCCGCATCGCCGCTCCGGGGTGCTCCCCGCAATTTACTTTCCAGGCAAGGTCTTCCCGCCGCCCTGACGACCTGCGGTGTTTCCCGCAGGGGGATTGTCCCCTGCTGCTGCGGTTTTTTCCGTTTCCGGTCTGTTTTCCGGGACATTTTTTTGTGGTTCATCTCTTGTGCCTGCGGTGTCCTCCCCGTCCTTTCCGGAGCTTTTATCCGCTTCGTCCTCATGGAGGAGTCCGTCCAAGAATCCGTTCAGGATGTCGTTCAGCGCGCCTTCTCCCTGCTGCGACCCTTCGACCTGTTCTGTCCTGGCGTCCCTGTTGCGGATATTGAGCTCCTCCTTGAATTTTTCGGGGGCGACCAGATAATAGATGCCCAGCGACAGCGTCAACAAGCCCAGGGCTGCGAAAAATGCATAGACATATTGCAGTCCGTTCGCCAGCAGCGTGCGCAGGACGGCGCCTTTCTTCTTCAGCCCGAACAGTTTCCGGAATACGAATCCCGTATAAATGAAAACGGGCAGCATCTGCATGTAGAAGGAACTGTACCACGGGATGAACAGTTCGGCGGGCAGCGCGAGGATCATCAGCGTGATTTCGAACACCGACAGGAAGATGCCGATGTAGAGGTATTCCACATATTTGAGGTCGGAGCGCCTGCGGAACACGGTTTTCATCGCCAGTGCATAGAACGGCAGCATCAGCAGCATGTTGGCCGCGGGGTGCAGCGTGGCGTAGTCGTAGTAGGAGCAGATAAGCCACCGGAACAGGGGGGAGTCGGCCCGGGCCGTAGGGGTGAACTCCTTGCCCACGAGGGCGAACACGACGGCGTAGAAGGTCGAGAGCATGAGCAGGATCGCCACCGGGTTGAAATATTTGCGGCGGTGCCCCAGGATGAACTCCGAGACCGAAACGTAGGGGTGTATCAGGATCGCCAGCCATGTCATCACGGCGCCCTTGCGCATGTTGATGCCCCGCAGGCCGTACGCTTCGTCGCCGATGAAGGTCGAAGAGACGCTGTCCACCAGCGACGCCCAGGTCAGCCGGTCGGTCGTCGTGCGTTGTCCGCATGCCGGACAGTAGTTGTGGTCGATTTCGTGGCCGCAGTTGCGGCAGAGTTGGTGTTTGGGCATATTCGTTTTGTTATGCAGCTTCCCGGGACACAGTTCCCGGGAAGCGTGCCTTGCCGTAGCGCAGTCCGCACTACGGGCAAAAAGCCGCACTGGCCGTGCACCCGCATTCGGGACGAACCATTTTCTTCATCTGTCGGGGACGTGGGGTCGGTCATTGCCCGACCTGGCATGCGACGGGCGCGGAATAATCCGCGCCCGCAGGTTTTGTCCCTTATTTTGCCGCATCCCCGGCTGCGCCGCAGGGGATCGCCATCTTTTCGATGCGGTGTTCGTGGCGTCCGCCTTCGAACTGGGCTGCGAAATAGGCGTCGAGCATCGCCACGGCTTCGTCGTTGGTGATAAAACGCGCCGGGAAGACGATGATGTTGGCATTGTTGTGGCGGCGGATGAGCGACGCGATTTCGGGCTCCCAGGCCAGGCCGGCGCGGATGCCCTGATGCTTGTTGAGGGTCATCGTCATCCCTTCGCCCGAGCCGCAGAGGGCGATGCCGCGTTCGAGTTCGCCGTTTTCGATCGCCTCGGCCAGCGGATGCGCGAAGTCGGCATAGTCGACGCTGTCGGGCGAATGCGTGCCGAAATCGAGCACCTCGTAACCCATGGCGTCGAGGTAACCTACCAGAAATTCTTTCATTTCATAGCCTGCGTGGTCGCTGGCAATACCTATTTTATTCATCGTATTTTGGTTTTGTATCGTATACGGTTTCTATTCTACAAATATAAGGAAAAATAACCGTCGCCGTGCTTCCGGCTCCCGAATTTGTGCTATTTTTGCCCCATGAAAATTCTTCTCGTCGTATTGGGATGCATCTCGTGCGTGCTGGGCATCGTCGGCATATTCGTCCCCCTGCTGCCTACCACGCCGTTCCTGTTGCTATCGGCGGCCTTTTGGGTGCGTTCTTCGCCCCGGCTTTACGGTTGGCTGCTCGCACACCCCTGTTTCGGCGAGTATGTACGGAACTTCCGCGAAAATCGCGCCATACCGCTCCGTGCCAAGATCATTTCCCTGACGCTCATGTGGGGGACGATGCTTTACTGCATTTTCGCGCTGCTTACCGCCTGGTGGTGGGCGCAGGCGGCCTTGCTTGCCGTCGCCATTGGCGTGACGTGGCATATCCTTTCGTTCGCCACCCTGAAAAAGGGGGTGCCGGTGCAGGAAGACCCCGAAGGGGAATAACCTCCGCCGCAAGGGGTGGCAACGTCCGGAGGCGGGGCTCCGCGGGGAGAGACCGTTTGCCTGCCATGAAAAAACGACCCGAAAGGGTCGTTTTTGTTTTCAGGACGTTTCTCCGCATTTTAATCCTCTGCAGGCAGCCTGTCCATGTCGAGCATCGAGTAGCAGACGGTGTAATAGCCCTCGGGGCTGTCCGGAGCCGGGATTACCGAAGTCCCGATGCGGAGCCGGTAGACGTATCCCGGTTCGTATTCGAACCCTTCGATGCGGAACGGCCACGGCTGCCATTCGTTCAGTCCGGACTCGGGGAACCGTACGCCCAGGAATCGCTGTCCCCGGTAATTCATCGGCTGCGGGGCGACCTCCATCGTGAAGACCGGGAAGAACTGGTCGGGGATGACCGAGGTCGCCGGGGTTTTCGAAATTTGCTCCAGCAGGGTGTAGCGGATCGAAGAGCCGTCCTGGGGCGGATCGGGCAGTTGTTCGGCTTTTATGCGGAGCCGGTATTCGTAACCCGCCTCGAAATCGAATCCCTCGATGCCCTGATATACGGCACGCCACGACGTGTCGTCGTTGGCCTTGACGAGCAGTACGGGCTGCAACGTACTCGCCCCGTGGGCGATGCCCAGTTGCGAGGCGACCGTCCATTCGCGGATTTCATATTCGTCGTCCTTATCGCAGGCCGTGCATACGCAGGCCGCCAGCAGGAGCGTCAGTATATATCTTTTCATCTCTGTCGTTTTTCCGTTCGTTTCCTTTTTATAAACGGAGAAATTGCCTGATACTGCATGCTATAGGTAAAAAAACGGATGCCGTCCCGTTTTTTTTCGGCCGGATGCCTCAGGCCAGGTATTTTTCCGCGGCGCTGATCAGGAACCCGAACAGCAGGGCGTTGAACAGCACCACCGGGATGGCTTTGCGCTCCTTGCCCGAGAAGGTGAAGAGTACGGGGAGCATCAGCATCAGCGTGACGGCCATGCCGTCCGCCCACCAAGGCAGGTAGGGCAGGTTGCTGTAAAAGACGATGACCGCCGCAAAGAAGTAGATGAAGAATGCCGACAGGCACGAACGCAACGGCAGCCGCTGGAAAATCATCGGGATGATGTCCAGTGTCCCTGCGACGGCGCCGACGGCCAGCGATAAGGTGAAATGATCCATTTTCAGGGTTCGGTTTATGCGTTATGCGGCGGCCGTTTACTTCGAAGCGCGTTTGCGGTCTACCTCGTGCAGCAATATCTTGCGCAGGCGCATGGCGTGGGGCGTAACCTCGACGTATTCGTCCGCCTGGATGTATTCCAATGCCTCTTCGAGCGTAAAGACCTTCGGCGGGGCGATCGAGGTCTTGTCATCCGACCCCGAAGCGCGCATGTTGGTGAGCTGCTTGGCCTTGGTGACATTGACCGTGATGTCGTTCTGGCGCGTGTGCTCGCCGATCACCTGCCCCTCGTAGACCTGATCCATCGGGCTGATGAAGAAGCGTCCGCGATCCTGCAGCTTGTCGATCGAGTAGGCGAAGGCCGTGCCGGTCTCGCCCGAGATGATCGAGCCGTTGGTGCGCATCTCGATTTCGCCGACCCACGGTTCGAAATCCTTCAGGCGGTGCGTCATGATCGCCTCGCCGGCCGTTGCCGTCAGCATGTTCGACCTCAGGCCGATAATGCCGCGCGAGGGGATGTCGAACTCCAGCCGCACGCGGTCGCCGTTCGACGTCATGTTCCTGAGCGTGCCTTTGCGCTTGGTGGCCAGTTCGATCACCGTGCCCGAGCAGGTTTCGGGGCAGTCGACGGTCAGTTCCTCGACCGGTTCGCATTTCTTGCCGTCGATCTCCTTGACGATCACGCGGGGCTGTCCGACCTGCAATTCGTATCCTTCGCGGCGCATGGTCTCGATCAGCACCGAAAGGTGCAGCACGCCGCGGCCGAATACGTTGAAACTGTCGGCCGAAGGGCCGGGCGTCACACGCAGCGCGAGGTTTTTCTCCAGTTCGCGGTCGAGGCGCTCCTTGATGTGGCGCGAGGTGACGTATTTGCCGTCCTTGCCGAAGAAAGGCGAGTTGTTGATCGTGAAGAGCATCGACATGGTCGGTTCGTCGATGGCGATGGGGGGCAGCGGTTCGGGGTTCTCGTAGTCGCAGATCGTGTCGCCGATCTCGAACCCTTCGATGCCCATGATGGCGCAAATCTCGCCGCACGGCACTTCGTCGACCTTCTTTTTGCCGAGACCTTCGAAGACCATCAGGTCTTTGATCCTGGTCTTCTGCATCGTTGCACCGTCGCGCTTGGCCAGCGTGACGTTCTGTCCCGCCCTGAGCGAGCCGCGCGTCACCTTGCCCACGGCGATACGGCCCGTGTAGGAGGAGTATTCGAGCGAGGTGATGAGCATCTGGGGCGTGCCTTCTACCACGGCCGGTTCGGGTATCTCGTCGATGATGGCGTCCAGCAGCGGGACGAGCGAGTCGGTCGGCTCGTTCCATTTGTGCGACATCCAGCCCTGTTTGGCCGAGCCGTAGATGGTCTTGTAGTCGAGCTGCTCCTCGGTGGCGTCGAGCGTGAACATCAGGTCGAAAACCTGCTCGTTGACCACTTCGGGACGGCAGTTGGGCTTGTCGACCTTGTTGATCACCACGATGGGCTTCTTGCCCAGCGCCAGCGCCTTTTGCAGCACGAACCGGGTCTGGGGCATGGTGCCTTCGAAGGCGTCGACCAGCAGCAGTACGCCGTCGCACATGTTCAGCACGCGCTCGACCTCGCCGCCGAAGTCGGCGTGGCCCGGGGTGTCGATGATGTTGATTTTATAATCCTTGTAAATTACCGAGACGTTCTTCGAGAGGATCGTGATACCGCGTTCGCGTTCGAGGTCGTTGTTGTCGAGGATCAGCTCGCCGGTTTGCTTGGCGTTGTCGCGCAGGATGTTGCCGGCCAGGATCATCTTGTCTACGAGCGTGGTTTTGCCGTGATCCACGTGTGCAATAATTGCAATATTGCGTAGTTTTTGCATGTGAAAAGAATTTGTGGTGCAAAGGTAACAATTTCTCGGGAAAATATACTAAATTTGTTGTCTTATTAAAAATGTTTAATATTATGGAACCCACCTTCAACGTCCGGCAGCAGAGCGGGATTTATATCGGGCCCACGTCCGACATCCTGCCGGGAGTACTGCCCGAGGGACGCGTGGTCGTCGTATCCGATGCCACGATAGACCGGCTCTACCACCCGATGCTGGCTCCTTACGATACGGTGCTGATCGGCCTCGGGGAGAGTATAAAGACCCTGCAAACCGTCGAATCGATCTACCGCCGCTTCATCGAACTGGGCGTCGACCGGTCGACTTTCGTGCTGGGGATCGGGGGCGGTATCGTGACCGACGTGACGGGTTTCGCCGCCGCGACCTACATGCGCGGCCTCGATTTCGGCTTCGTCTCGACGACCCTGCTGGGGCAGGTCGACGCCAGCGTGGGCGGCAAGAACGGCGTGAATGTCGACGGATACAAGAATATGGCGGGGACGTTCTCGCAGCCCCGGTTCGTGGTCTGCGACCCCGGGATGCTGCGCACGCTCTCCGACCGGGAGTTCCGCGCCGGGCTGGCCGAAGTCGTCAAGGCGGCCGTCATCGCCGATGCCGGCCTTTTCGCGCGTATCGAAGCCACGACTTTCGACGCCCTGCGTTCCGACACCGACCTGCTTACGGATGCCGTTTCGGCGTCGATTCGCGTGAAAGCAGATATCGTCGAACGCGACGAGCGCGAGTCGGGCGACCGCCGCAAGCTCAACCTCGGGCATACGCTGGCGCACGCCATCGAGAAGTGTACCAACCGTCTGAACCACGGCGAGGCCGTGGCGGTGGGCACGGCGCTGATCGCCGATGCCTCGGTGAAGCTCGGCGTACTGACGGCGGAAGACCGCGACCGGATCGCCGGGGTGCTGAAAAAACTGGGGTTCGACCTCACGCCGCCCGTCGATGTGAAGCGGCTGCTCAAAGAGGTGGGCAAGGACAAGAAGAATGAGGACGGCATGCTGCGTATCGTGGTGCCTATAGGCATTGGCGATTGCGACGTGCGGCCGATGAAGATGGATGCTTTTGCAGCGCTGTTTTGAGTCTCTGTTTTGAATCGTCAATACGCGTCTTTGCTGCTTTTTGAGCATGGAATGCAAGGAGGGCGGAGCTGATTTTGAAAACAAGAACCCGAGAAACAATGAAGAAAACAGTAATTCTTTTAGCGCTCTGTTTCCTGGCGGTAAGCTGCCTGAACAGAAAAAGCGACAAACCGACAACGGATACAACGCAGGCTGCTGACAGCGGGACGGCCGAGAAGGACACGTTACCGACGGAGTCAGAACTGGAAGGTTATCCGATAGACTATCATTCGGTTAAAGTCATCGAGACGGTTTATGTTACCGACAGGCGGGGCGTCGATGCCAGGCAGGAACCCGATGAAAATGCAAAGAGCCTGTTACATTACAACTACGGCGACCGCCTGGAGGTCATCGATACTGCGGCCGATTTTTATGGTATCAGGAGTTTAGTCGCACGGAAGTGGCAGGACGAACGGTCTTGGATAGAGGGTTCGAGATGGGAAAAGGTTTTCGTGAAAAAGAGCGCCGCGGGCGGCCTTTCGGAGATAAAACTCATTCCTGACGATTTGAACGTAGTCAGTTGTCTGGATGAGAACAATAATGAAAGTTCAAAAATCCTTGACAGGTATTTGGACGTGGAATTGATCGACAAAGAGACGTTCGACAGCCTGGCCAATAACAGAGTCGATTATTTCGTCGCGGATACGGCGACCTTTCGAAAGGTCGATGGTGTGATTACCCTGAAAGCCGAAGAAAAAGAGGTGCGGCTCGTCGATAGGCCGATCGTTGGCGATGGAGGAAACGAATTCAGCTATTTAGGGCAATATGAAATCCTGAACCAGTATGTGATTTATATACAAGGCAATGAATGGTGGGGATATGATTTCTATGATAAAACCACGGGCGAGGCATCGCTTCCGGGCTGGGATTTCGATGGATTTCCGTACCTCTCGCCCAATCGGAAATATATTATTTGTATTTCGGGCAATCCCTATGACCCCGAATCCAATGCGGAACTGTATGGAATAACGGACGGAGGAAAGATAGAAAGAATTATGACCGCGACTTATATGAACTGGATGCCGGTTGATGCCGGGCATGCAGACATGTTTTGGGCTTCGGACGGCTGTTTCTACCTGAAAGTCATTCACACTCAACTCTTTTACGAGAAAAATCCGGATTGTCAATATTTACGGATAAAGTTGCTGGGCGTATAATGCTTTGAAGAGTCGTTTGATCGTACGCTACTGCGCAAGACGGCATCTGGACGCAGAAAAACCTACTCCTTTTATGACCTGCACCCCGAAAGTTCGACAAAAAACTTTCGGGGTGCATATCATTGGAGATCGTTTTTTTGTTATTCCGACTGATATTGATTGCGGAGTTTTTCCGTGTAGGCGTCCCAATCGGCGATGGGCTGCCGTGCGACGCCCGATTCGATCGCGGCGCGTGCCACGGCAGGCGCTACGGTACATAGCAGCCTCGGGTCGAACGGCTTGGGAATCAGATAGTCGCGGCCGAATTCGAGTTTTTCGAGCGCATAGGCCCGCAGCACCATTGTCGGCACCGGTTCCTGGGCCAGCCCGGCGAGCGCATGTGCCGCGGCGAGTTTCATCGCTTCGTTGATTTTCGTGGCCCGGACATCGAGCGCCCCGCGGAAAATGTAGGGGAAGCCCAGCACGTTGTTGACCTGGTTGGGGTAGTCCGAGCGCCCCGTGGCGAAGATGATGTCCGGACGCGATACGACGGCTTTGTCGTAGGCGATTTCGGGGTCGGGGTTGGCGAGTGCCATGACGATCGGGTCGGTCGACATCGTACGCAGCATTTCGGGCGTCAGCACGTCGGCCGTCGAAACCCCGAGGAAGAGGTCGGCGCCGTGCAGCGCCTCGGCCAGCGTGGTGATGCGGCGCGTGGTGGCGAATTCACGTTTGATTTCGTTGATATCCGTACGGTAAGTCGTGACCACGCCGCGGCTGTCGCAGAAGACCATGTTCTCACGGCGGACGCCTACGGCGATGAACAGCCGTGCGCAGGCGATGGCCGCGGCCCCGGCGCCGTTGACCACCACGCGGAGTTTGTCGAGCGTCTTGCCGGCGATCTTTACGGCATTGAGCATCGCGGCGGTCGAGATGACGGCCGTGCCGTGCTGGTCGTCGTGCATCACGGGAATATCCAGTTCTTCGCTCAGCCTCCGGTCGATTTCGAAGCATTCCGGGGCTTTGATGTCCTCGAGGTTGATGCCCCCGAATGTCGGGGCTATCGCTTTCACCGTGCGGATGAATGCCTCGGGATCGGTTTCGTCGACTTCGATGTCGAAGGCGTCGATGTCGGCGTAAGTTTTGAAGAGCATGCTTTTACCTTCCATGACGGGCTTGCCTGCCAGAGCTCCGATATTGCCCAGTCCCAGGACGGCCGTGCCGTTCGAAATGACTGCTACCAGATTGCCTTTGTTCGTGTAACGGTAAACCTCTTCGGGGTTAGCTTCGATTTCGCGGCACGGAGCTGCGACGCCGGGCGAATAGGCCAGCGACAGGTCGTGCTGCGTGTGATAGGGCTTCGTCGGTACGACCGCGATTTTCCCTGGGCGGCCTTCGCTGTGATAGCGCAGAGCCTCCTGATCCATTTTACCTTTTCTCATTATCCTAACTGTTTTGCTTGTGTCTACAAGACACAACGTGAAAAAACCTGCAATT
Organism: Alistipes sp. CAG:29; assembly: GCF_000435435.1. Lineage (NCBI taxonomy): Bacteria > Pseudomonadati > Bacteroidota > Bacteroidia > Bacteroidales > Rikenellaceae > Alistipes > Alistipes sp. CAG:29. Next base: position 18,834 of record NZ_FR893489.1, read on the forward strand.
ATTGCGCCCTTCCGTCCCGGAGCGGGCATCGTACGGGGCGGAGTTAAAAATAAACCCGCAACCCTCCCCCGAACTGGAAGCGGAAGATGCCGAACAGGCTCAGTTCGGCGCCGTCGTCCACGTCCGGCGAGTCGACGATCAGCCATTGCCCGCTGATCCCCGCACCCAGGCCGATGTGGCGTCCCAGCATGAACTCCACCGAGGCCGATTCATGGATGCCTACGCCGCCCCTGCTGCCCGATGTATCGCCGTAGCTGCGGATGTAGCGGCCGTAGCCGATGCCCGCGCTTTCCCGGAAGAGCCATCTGCGCCCGGCCCGCTGCCGGGCGACGAACTCCGGCGCGATGTAGTGGATACGGCTCGTGCGCCGGATCCCGTTGCGTTCGGCCGAGATGAATCCGCCCGAGTAGACGATTCCGGCGCCGAAGCCCCGGCGCGACGTCCAGTTGTACCCGGCACTGATGTCGTAGCCTTCGTTCAGCGAGCCGGAGGTGCTTTCGGCCAGGTAAAGCGTCGAGATGACGGCCGTATACGCCGCGTTGGCAAAGAACGTGTGCTGCGAGCGGTTGCGCGGGGCGAGGTGCTGCGCCCGGAGGGACTGCGCCCTGCCCCGCTGCGCGACCTGCTTCCCGGCCGATGGTGCCGTTTCCCCGGGTATGGCGGCGAACGGGCCGCCCAATGCAGCGCAAGGCGCTTCCTGTACCGCGGGTTCCGCCCCGGGCGTCTCCGCCCTGAGTTGCGTGGCTCTGCCAGAAGCCAGTAACAGCGATGCGGTGCAACAGCACGTGAGCAGGTATGGACGAATGCGGGTCATATTTTAAAAATGTCTGGTTCGGAATCGGGGAGTGCGGCGGTGACGGCTGCCGGCCGGTTCGGGCGGATGCCTCAAAACAGCAGGGTTTCGGGGTTGCCGGGTGGGGTGAACCCCAAGTGCCGGTAGGCCAGTTCGGTGGCTTCACGCCCCCGGGGCGTGCGTTTGAGGAACCCTTCCTTGATGAGGAACGGTTCGTAGACCTCCTCGATCGTGCCGGCGTCTTCGCCGACGGCCGTGGCGATGGTATTCAGCCCGACGGGGCCCCCGCCGAACTTTTCGATGATGGTGCCGAGTATCTTGTTGTCCATCTGGTCGAGGCCGCGCGAGTCGATGTTGAGCGCCGAAAGCCCGATTCTGGTGATTCCCAGGTCGATGTGCCCTTCGCCCTTGACCATTGCGAAGTCGCGCACGCGGCGCAGCAGGGCGTTGGCGATGCGGGGCGTGCCGCGTGAGCGCAGGGCCACCTCGTGCGCCGCATCGTCGTCGATCGAGACGTCGAGGATGCGTGCCGAACGCCTGACGATGCCGGCCAGTACCGGGGCGTCGTAATATTCCAGATGGCACTGGATGCCAAAGCGTGCGCGCAGGGGCGATGTGAGCAGCCCGCTGCGGGTCGTGGCGCCGATCAGCGTGAAAGGCGCCAGCTCGATCTGGATCGAACGTGCCGAAGGGCCTTTGTCGAGTACGATGTCGATCTTGTAGTCCTCCATCGCCGAGTAGAGGTACTCCTCGACGATCGGGCTCAGGCGGTGTATCTCGTCGATGAAAAGCACGTCGCCGGGGTTGAGGTTGGTCAGCAGTCCGGCCAGGTCGCCCGGCTTGTCCAGCACGGGACCCGATGTGACGCGCAGTTGCGCGTGCATTTCGTTGGCGATGATGTTGGCAAGGGTCGTCTTGCCCAGTCCCGGGGGGCCGTGCAGCAGTACGTGGTCGAGCGAATCGCCGCGCATGAGCGCCGCCTTGATGAAAATATGGAGGTTGTCGACGATCTTGTCCTGCCCGGAGAAGGTTTCCAACTCCTGCGGACGTATCTTGTTTTCGAATTCGAGATCGCTCTCTGTGTTGCGTACGATTGACATGTTGCAAAGATAACGATTTTGTGCTACTTTGCCGCGGCGGGGCGAAAAAAAATCCGGCCCGCAGGATATGCGGGCCGGGGTCGCTGCCGGAAGCTCCGGCTATTGCTCACGCGGCAGCCCGATCTTTATGTATTTCACCCCGTTCATGCGGGTGTTCACACGCAGGATGATACCTTTCTTGCCTTCGAGATCCTCCTTGAAGGAATCCAGCTTGAACGAGACATAACGGTCGTAGTTGTATCCGCCTTCGTCGCCGTGGGCGTCGCGGCGCAGTTCGAGGTTCAGGTACCCCTCTTCCGTGTATTCAGGAGCGATCTCCGTCACGTTGTTGCGTACCAGCAGGAAGGTGTGTTTCGTGAGGTCACAGGCATTGAACCCGACCCAGACATTGAGGTAATTGCTGTTGAGGAATGCCTCCTTGAAGCTGGTTTTGTCGTCTTCCAGCGCGTCGAGTTCCTCTTGGGTGGTCACGACTTTCGTGCCGCCCGAGTAGATGTCCTGTATGTAATAGAGCGCCATGTTGTAATCGTATCCTTCCACTTTGTTATTCAGCAGGTTGAAATATATGACGACGCGCTGGTCTTCCTCGGCCTTATAGCTGCCTATGCGGCTTTTGTCGCCCGGGTACACCGTCTTGCCATCGTCGAGAACGACATAGAAATCGTTATTTTCGAGCGGCTTTACCGAAGCGAAAGCCGAAAGCCTGGGGTAGTCCCCGTCCGAATCGTTGCAGGAGGTGAAAATGGCCGCAGCCATGGTCACGAGAAGAAATAATCCGAATCTTTTCATATTTATAATTATTTTTGCGTTATCTTCACTAATTAAATGCAGGGCGGGGCGGAATACTGCACGGGCATAAAAATTTTCGGGTGCCGTGCAGTCTTTTGGTGGCTACACCGTTTATAAGATGAACGCAAATATGGGAATGGAGGAGCAGATACTGGCCGAGGGGTGCAGAAAAGGGGATAATGCGGCCCGTCGTGAGCTGTATGACCGTTATGCAGGCCGTCTGTTGGCCGTCTGCCTCCGCTATTCGGGCGACCGGTCTACCGCCGAAGACCTGATGCACGATGCGTTCCTGAAGATTTACGGTGCTTTCGACCGTTTTTCCTACCGCGGCCCCGGTTCCCTGCGTGCCTGGATGGAACGGATCACGGTGAACGTGGCGCTCGAATGGCTCCGCAGCCGGAACAAACTGAGCATGACGGTGCTCGACGACGGAAGGCAGTTGCCCGACATCCCGGAGCCCGACCCGTCGGAAGTGGCGCGTATTCCGCGCGACGTGCTGATGGGGTTCGTCAGCGAATTGCCTGACGGTTACCGTACGGTGTTCAACCTCTACTGCATCGAAGGCTATTCGCACCGCGACATCGCGCAGATGCTGGGGATCAACGAAAAAAGTTCCTCGTCGCAGTTATTCCGCGCGCGGGCACTGCTGGCCCGCAGAATAGGGGCCTATATGGAGACACATTAAATTATGAAACAAAATAAAGACTGGACAGACGTAATGCGGAGTGCGCTCCGGGGCACCGAGGTGACACCTCCGGCCGACGGCTGGGCGCGGCTGGAGCGCGAGCTCGGGCCTCACCCGCGTATCTCCGTGTTGCGTAGCCATTGGCCGCGGATTGCTGCCGCTGCCGCCGCTGTGCTGATTTTCCTGGGTGGTGGGGGATACCTGCTGCATGAAAACCGGGATTTAGGGGATAAAGGGTTTGTTATTGCAACGGCGACGGACAGCGGCAGCTCTGCTGCGGACATGGCGCAGGTCGATGGGACACCGGCGGGAGACGGTGAAGGGACGCTCGCGGGGACGCTCCGCGCAGCCGTTCCGACCGAAGAGGCCGTGCGGGCTGCGGCGCTGCCGGGCGAGGAGCCCGGTGCGGGGACGGCTCCCGGGATTGCACCGGGACGGGATGCCCTTGCCGCCGCCGATATGCGGGGCTTCGAGGACGGCCGTGCAGCGGCTTTGACGTCCGGAGCTGCGCCCGCCGGGGAGGCGGTTGCTGCAAACGCCGACACCGGTAATTCGGTTGCGGAAAATGCGGTGGCAGGGAGCGAGGCTTCCGGAAAGGCCTCCGCAGCGGCTGCCGCTACCGGGGATGCCGCGGCGGACGGCACGCGGCCGGCCGTGCGTGCGGCAGTCGCCGGGCAGGCGTCCACCACGGACGGGAACCCGGGAGAAGAGGCTGCCGGGCAGGCCGTTCAGCCCCGCAAATACCCGGGCACGTACGATTACTTGGCCGATGGCGTGCAGGAATACAGGCGTCCCCGGCGCAGGACTTCGGTTTCGCTCTTCGCCGCAGGCGGTGTGACCGGATCATCGGGGGTGTCAGGGGGGGGCGGCCCCAACCTGGTGATGTCCGACATATTTGTAGGCGGTACCAACGGCACGATGGCGCAATTGAAATACAATTACAGGGATTATTCGTTCCGCCACCACCAGCCGCTCAGCTTCGGCCTTACGGTGCGCAAGGAATTCGCGCACGGGTTGTCGCTCGAAAGCGGTGTGAACTATACGTTGTTATGGTCGGACGTACGTATGCAGTCCGGCCGCGAGGATATCAGCCAGAAGCTCCACTTCATCGGGGTTCCCCTGCGCCTGAACTGGCAGTTCCTCGAAACCGGGCGTTTCTCGATGTACGTGGGTGCAGGCGGTATGCTCGAGAAATGCGTGTCCGCCAAGTTCGGCTCCAAATCCGTCGACGAACCCAAAGTCCAGTGGTCGGTGGCCGGGGCCGTCGGGGCCCAGTACCGCCTCGGCAATTATGTCGGGCTTTACTTCGAGCCCGAGGTATCGCACTACTTTACGGAAACCACCCTGCGTACATCGCGCACCGATTCTTCCCTGTCGCTGACCCTCCGTCTCGGAGTGCGCCTTTCATTCTGACATTCAACTGATATATCCTGTTTTCACGTCCCTGGGACGTGAAATACGACTTGGAGAAGTCCGTACCCGAAGCGATACGGACTTTTTCGTGATCTGTCCGAATGTGCTATTTTATGGCTTAATTATGCTATTTTTTATTGACTAATGAAAATTTGTTCTTATTTTTGTTGAATAAAAGATTGTGAATTGACGCTAACAAAAAAGCACAAGTGCAGCAATCTGTGCACTTGTGCCTTTGTAGTCCCGACGGGAATCGAACCCATTTCGTAAGAACCGGAATCTTATATTCTATCCATTGAACTACGGGACCGGGAGTGCAAAGATGCAAATTTTTTTTAATTTTTACTAATAAAATGCGAGAAAAGCAGAATAATTGGCAGAGGATCGAAGCCGTAATCAAATGGGCGAACATGTCGACCAACTACTTCGCCCGCCATATCGGGCTTGCACGCGGCGAAAACCTCTACCAGATTAAACGCGGTAACAACGGCATTTCGCTCGACGTGGCCGACCGCATCGTCTCCAAATTCCCGCAGGTGGATAAATTGTGGCTGCTGACGGGGGAGGGGCAGATGTTCGCGGACGGGAAACTGCGCGGCGCCCAGATACCTTTTTATAATGTGGACGTCGAACAGGCCATCGCGCACGTCACCCACCTCGAGGCCGAGAGCAGCCTGGTCATCCCGCAGGCGGGTGAGTGCGACCTTGCCATGTGTTACATGGGACGTGCCATGGGGGACGCCTTGCCGCCGGGTGCGGTGGTCTTGCTGAAGGCCGTCGACCGGGATGCAATTATTCCCGGGGGGGAATATGTGATTGTCAGCCGAAAAATTGTAACTTTGCGGATAGTTCGGCTCGCCGACGGGGAGGACAAACTCCGCCTGGTGGCCGGCGATCGGGAAAATTATGACGACATAATTCTGAATGTCAGTGATATAAGCTCGGTATATAAAGTTAAAGGCAAATTGATAATTAACAGTTGAGAATATGTTTTCAGGGATCGTGGAACGCATGGCGGAGGTCGTGGACATCCGTACCGACCGTCAGAATAAGGATTTTACGCTGCGCGCGGACTTTTGCCGCGAGTTGAAAATCGACCAGAGCATAGCACATAACGGCGTATGTTTGACAGTTGTGGACATCCGCGATGATACGTATACGGTCACGGCGATGAAGGAGACGCTCGACAGGAGCAACCTCGGCCTGCTGGCTGTGGGCGATCTGGTGAACCTCGAACGCTCGATGAAACCCGATGCGCTGCTCGACGGGCATATCGTCCAGGGGCATGTCGACCAGACGGCCGTATGCACGGCCCGCGAGGACGCCGACGGCAGCTGGTACTATACGTTCGCCTACGAACCGCAGGGCGGTGGGCTCTGTACCGTGGAGAAAGGGTCGGTGACGGTCAACGGCGTGAGCCTGACGGTCTGCGACTCGAAGGAGTCGTCGTTCCGCGTGGCGATCATTCCCTATACGTTCGAGCATACGAACTTCTGCCGCATCGGCGTGGGTTCGGTCGTGAACCTCGAATTCGACATCGTGGGCAAGTACATCGCCCGTCTCATGCAAAATTATACGAAGTAAGCCTATGGTGTACATCAAAACAAAAGAGGGCGCATCGCTGTGGATCGCGCTCCTCGCAACGGCCATTGTGGCCGGGACGATGACGCTGCTCGATGCGGTGTGGTGGGTGACGCTGTGCGTCTGCGGCGCCGTCTTTGTCGTCGTGGCGCTCGTGGCGCTGTTCATCATCCGCAAATACGTGGCTTACAAGCTCAAGCCGATCTATTCCATCGTGCTTTCGCGCGACGTGCATACGCACGAGATTTTTTCCGAGCTGAAGGACAAGCACGTCGAGAATATCGGCGAGGAACTCACGGCGTGGGCGGATACGAACGACAAGGAGATCGCCCGCCTCAAGGAGACCGAGCAGTTCCGCAAACAGTACCTGGGCAACGTGGCGCACGAGCTCAAAACCCCGATCTTCAATATCCAGGGGTATATCTCGACACTGCTCGACGGAGGCCTGGAGGACGAGCTCATCAACCGCAAATACCTCGAGCGGGCCGAGAAGAGCATCGACCGCCTGATCAATATCGTCAACGACCTGGATACCATCTCCAAGCTGGAGAGCAACATGAACCGCCTCGAAATGGAGAAGTTCGACATCGTGGCGCTGACGAAGGAGATCGCCGAGCAGGCCGAGATGGAGGCCGACAAAAAAGGCATCCGGATTTCGATCAAGGGCGCCGACAACCTTCCCTCGCCGTTTTGGGTGCTGGCCGACAAACATTACATCGGTCAGGTCATCGTGAACCTCGTCATCAACTCGATCCGCTACGGGAAGGAGGGCGGTTTGACGCGCGTCCATTTTCGCGACATGCTCGACAAAATACTTGTCGAGGTGGAGGATAACGGATTGGGAATCAGTAAGGAGGATTTGCCCCGCGTCTTCGAGCGATTCTATCGTACCGACAAGGGGCGCTCGCGCGAGCAGGGCGGTACGGGGCTCGGCCTGGCGATTGTGAAGCATATCATCGAAGCGCACGGCGAACGCATCAGCGTGCGCAGCGAACCGGGCGTGGGGAGTACCTTCTCGTTTACGCTCAAAAAAGTCAACCTGCAAGAACTGAATAAATGATACGACCGTTAAGCATCGTTTGGAATTTCGATCCGGTGTTCTTCTCCATCGGGTCGCTCGACATCCGCTATTACGGATTGATGTGGGCGCTGGCAATCCTGATCGGCGCCAAGTTTTTCGATAACTTCTGCAAGCGCGAGGGGCTTCCGCCGAAGGTCTCCGAGTCGATTTTTATATATGGCACTCTGGCGACGATCATCGGGGCGCGGCTGGGGCACTGCCTCTTCTACGACCCGATGGAATACCTCAGCAAGCCGTGGACGATCATCACGGGTTTCCGGGACGGCGGCATGGCCAGCCACGGCGCCGCCATCGGCCTCTTGATCGGCCTCTGGCTGTTCTCGCGCAAGAACAAGCTGCCCTATATCTGGTCGCTCGACCGCATCATGATCGCGGTGGGCATCGGCGGTGCCGTCGTACGGCTGGGCAACCTGTTCAATTCGGAGATCTTCGGCATGGCCACGACCCTGCCGTGGGGATTCGAATTCGTCCGCTCGGCCAAGTGGGTGAACGAGTTCGCCCCCGCGGCGGTACACCCGACCCAGATTTACGAGGCGCTCTGCTACCTGATCACCTTCGGCATCCTTTGCTGGCTCTATTATGCGAAGGACATCGCGCGGCGCCGTCCGGGCATCCTGTTCGGCATCGGGCTGCTCGGGATTTTCCTGACGCGCTTCTTCATCGAGTTCATCAAGACCGAGCAGGAGGCGTTCGAACAGGGATGGGTGCTCGATATGGGGCAATGGCTGAGCATTCCGTTTATCGTGCTGGGTATTTACATGATTTACCGGGGTGTGTCCGGGCCCGAAGTTTCCCCCGCTCCGGTGCCGAAAGCCCCGGCAGCGACTCCAAAAAAGAAGAAACGATGAGCAATTACCCGATGGTCGATGAAGTGAACCGCCTTGTCGGCAACCTGCTTGCCGCCGGCAGCGGGGTGTTCCTGCCTGGCGTAGGGTCGCTCTTTGTCGAGCGGCGCGGTGCCAGGCGGCTTTCCAAACGTACAGTCCTTCCTCCCTGCCGCGTGGTATCCTTCTCTTCGCAGCAGCAGGGGGTATCGCTTGCCGATGAACTGGCGCGTACGCTGCACTGCGACGCTGCCGGAGCACAGGATGTTTACGACCGCTGGCTTTCCCGCACGCGCGAGGGCGACGTGCTGACCATAGAGGGCGTCGGCGTGCTCAAATTCAAGAATTTTACGCTTGCACCCGCGTTCGACAGGCTGCTGAACCCGCAGGGACACGAGCCCGTGCGGATCAAGCCTGCCCGCCGGTTGGACTGGGCGCTGTGGGTCGGCATCGCGGCGATCGTGATTGCGGCGGGTTTCGGCGGTGCCGAATTCCTGCGCATCAATTCTTCCGATATTCCGGAACCCGGTGCGGCCGCCGAAGTTGCGCGCACCTTGCCCGCCGCGGATGCGGGGATTCCCGCCGCTTCGTCCGCGACGGCCGGTGTGACGGACGACGGGACTGCGACGGCAGTTGCGGGAACGAAGGCTGCGGAAACCGACGTTGCCGGGAGCAGTGCTGCGGGGGCGGCCGGGACGGCGGATAGCGCCGGTGACCGTACGGATGCAGCTGTAACCCGTGCGGATGCCAGACCTTCCGGACAGCGTCCGGGGCCGGCGGCAAGGGCCTCCGCGGAGCCTGCATCGCTCGTTTCGGGACACCGGTATGTCGTGCTGGGGGTTTTCAGTACGCCGGAAAATGCGGCCCGTGCCGCCGCGGATGCCGAAGCCAGGGATGCATCGGTACGCTGCGGGGTCTACCGTTTCGGCAATAAATTCATGGTTTCACCTTTCGAGGCGCCCGATGCGGAGGCATGTACGTTGTTCATCCGTAATTATAGCGACCGTTTCCCCGGGCTGTGGACTTACACTGCCCGTTGATGCGTCTTTCCGAGCTGATAATCCGTTTCATCGACTGGTTCTACCGCCGGCCTGTTTCTGCGTTATTGCCGCGCCAGACGTTCCGTTATGCCGTTTGCGGCGGCGCGAACGTGGTTTTCGGCTGGGGGTGCTATTTCCTGCTCTATAATTTCGTGCTCGACAAGGAGCTGCTCGACCTCGGGTTCATCGCGGTTTCCCCGCATGTCGCGGCGATGCTGATTGTTTTTCCGCTGACCTTTTTCACCGGGTTTTGGC